>JASHVP010000010.1 GCA_030044475.1 Thermoplasmata archaeon
CTCTGGCTGAAGCGAGAGGACCTCGTCCACGGAGGAGCGCACAAGTTCAACAACGCGCTCGGGCAGGGTCTGCTCGCCGCCCGCATGGGGAAGCCCCGGCTGATCGCCGAGACCGGGGCCGGGCAGCACGGCGTCGCGACCGCGATGGTCGGGGCGGCCCTCGGGCTCTCGACCGAGGTGTACATGGGCGAGGTCGACATGGAGCGGCAGCGCCCGAACGTCGAGCGGATGCGGCTCCTCGGGGCAACGGTCCGGCCGGTCACCACCGGGAGTCGGACGCTCAAGGACGCGATCAACGCCGCGCTGCGGGACTGGATCGCGAACGTCCGCACGACGCACTACCTGCTGGGGTCGGCGGTCGGGCCCCACCCGTTCCCCTCCCTCGTCGCCGACTTCCAGAGCGTGATCGGGCGGGAGATCCGGCAGCAGTCGCGCGCCAGCTTCGGACGACTGCCCGAGCTCGTCGTCGCCTGCGTCGGAGGCGGCTCGAACGCGATCGGCACGTTTCATCCGCTCTTGCGGACGAGCGTCGAGCTCCTGGGGGTCGAGGCCGGCGGACCGGGCGGCCCCCGCCCGGGGGCGGCCTCCCTCTCGCGGGGGCGACCCGGGATCCTGCACGGCGCGTACTCCTACGTGCTGCAGGACGGCGACGGCCAAGTGGCGGAGACGGCGAGCATCTCGGCCGGCCTCGACTACCCGGGAGTCGGCCCCGAGCACGCGTTCCTGAAGGACACCGGTCGGGTCCGCTACCTCGCGGTGCACGATGCCGACGCGCTGCGGGCCTTCCACTGGCTCGCGGAGGACGAGGGGATCCTTCCGGCGCTCGAGCCGGCCCATGCGCTGTACGCCGCGGTACGGGCCGCGGCGCGCCGCCCGAAGCGACACCGGGTCGTCGTCACGTTGTCCGGCCGGGGGGACAAGGACCTCGAGGTGGTGCTCGGTGCGTCTCGACGTCGCGCTTGAACGAGCGGTTCGGGATCGACGTTCGATCTGCGTCCCGTACTTGATGGTGGACCGGGCCCGTCGACGCGCTCTGGCGGCGCGGGTGGCCGCGCTCGCCGACGCGGGGGCCACGGCGCTCGAGCTCGGGTATCCGTTCAGCGACCCGATCGCCGACGGGCCGGTCCTCGCCTCCGCCGCCGCGGCCGCGCTGGACCACGGAACGCGGTGGTCCGACCTCGGCGAGGCCGTCCGGATCGCGAGCCGCGTCCTCCCGACGGCGGTGATGACGTACGCCAATCCCGTGTGGCAGCACGGGATCGACCGAGCCCTCGCGGGTTTGGCGCAGGACGGGGCGACCGGTCTCATCGTGCCCGACCTCTCGCTGGAGGAGGCCGCGCCGTGGGCGCGCTCGGCCCGTCGAAGGGGCCTGTCGCTCGTGCTCCTCGCCGCCCCGGGAGGTTCTCCCGCGCGGGTCGAACAGATCGCCCGGAGCACCCGCGGCTTCCTCTACGTCGTGTCCCGTTACGGAACGACCGGGACCGGGTCCCCCGCCGCTCTCGACGAGCTGGCGACGATCGTCGCCCACGCACACCGCGCCGTCCCGCGGCGGCCGGTGCTGGTGGGCTTCGGGGTGCGGGACCGCGCGAGCGCGGACCGGGCGCGCCGGAGCGGGGCCGACGGTGTGATCGTCGGGTCGGCGTTGGAGGAACGGATCGCCCGAGGCGACGCGCCCGGCCTCCTCGGGCGCTGGTTGCGCACGGTCCGCGCGGAGCCCCGGAACCGCCTCCCGGTCGACGACCCCGCCGCGGCGAACCCTCTATAATCGGGTCGCCCCATGCCCCCCCATGGCTTCCGATCCGGCCGGGATGACTTCTCCCCCGCCGTCGCAACCCGAACCCGCCGTCGCTTCGTCTCCGGCGCCCGGAGCGGCCCCCCCGACGGGGTTTCTCCCGCCCGCGATGCCGCCGGCCCCGCCGCCGAAGTCCCGACGCACGATCGGCATCGTCGCGGTCGTCGCGATCGTGGTGGTCGTGATCCTGGTGGTCGCGCTCTCCCTGAGCCACAGCGGCGGGGGCTCGGGTGCGACGTACGGCACCGCGACCAGTTACGAGACCGCCCTTCCCGCGGCGTCCTCGACCGCATCGTCCGCGGCGGACGGGCCCTGGTCGCTCGAGGGGGCGGTCGGGGTCGCCGAGCCCGTCTCGCAAGTGCTCGCGACCGGATCGAGCAGTTCGGGCTGCACCATCACCTCGAGCAGCGGCGGGACCCCCCCGGCGACGGTCTCGCTGCCCGGGACCTCCGCGAACCTCTCCTCGGGGCTCGCGAGTTCCTGGTTCCTGATCTACGGCGACTCGGCGGGGGACATCCTGCTCGTCGCCATCGCCAGCGGCGCGAGCGAGGGCGGATTCATCGAGTCCGGCCCGGACTGCTCGTCCCTGGCCGGCAGCGACCTCGCCCCGCTGCCCGGGGGGTTGATGGACAGCCCGGCCGCCGCGTCGATCGCCTGGTCCAGCGGCGTCTCCGGGTTCGCGGCGTCCAATCCGAGCGCCACGTCGGTCGAGATCATCCTCGTCAATGCGGTGACGAGCACCAGCTACGTCTTCGAGTACTCGCCGTGTGTGTTCGGCGCCTCGGGAACTCCCACGTCGCAGACCGAGTACACCATCGGGGTCAACGCGACCACCGGGGCGATCACGGTCCCGGGATCCTCGGACACCGTCGACTGCGTGACGTAGACCCGGCGCGCCGGACCCCGCCGAACGGTCCGCGGGCGCCGCGGCGGACGAGGGGTCGGCGGGCCGCCGAACCCTAAGAGCCGCCGAGCGATGGCCGGACGATGTCGCGCTCGTCGGAGGCGGCCACTTCGTGGGTCCACGTCGCCCAGGCGCTGATCGCGCGCGGACTCGTGGAAACGAACGGTTTGCCCGAGCGACGCGCCGCCCGGGCGTTGGGCCTCGCGCCGTCGGCCGTCTCCCAGTACCTCTCCGGCCGGCGGCTGGGCCGGGAGCTCTCCGGACTGGTCGGGGACTCCCGGGCTCGATCGATCGCCCGCGCGGCGGCCGAGCGTCTCGCCGCGGGAGAGACGTCGGCGCGGGACGCGCTCGGGATCGTGCTCGAAGCCGCCCAGGACCTGGCGTCCGAGGCCCCCCCGGCGCCGTCTGGGGTCCGCCGCGGCCGGAGCTCGTCCCTGGCCGAGAGCCGGGCGCTGACCCGGGCCCTCCGTCAGCGGATCGGGACCGAGCAGTCGGCCGTGGCCGAGTGCATGCGGCTCGCGCAGAAGTCGCGCGACGAGCTGACGCGCGCCGTGTTCCGGCAGATCGCGGCCGACAGCCTCCGC
>JASHVP010000123.1 GCA_030044475.1 Thermoplasmata archaeon
CGCGCGGGGCCGCGGCGCCGACGAGGGTCGAACCGGGCGCTTCGCGCCGCGACCCGCCCGCGCCAGCATCAAGGACGACGCGGTCCTCGGGTTCCGGTCGGCCGCCCAGACCTTCTCCCCCGCCCGAACGGGCACCGGGAGGTCGTTCTCCGCGGGCGGGAAGCCGCATTCGAAGTCGTCCGTGTACGCGCAGTACGGGTTGAACGCTCGATTGAAGTCGAGCTCGTATTCGTCGGCCTCGTTGAGCTCCAGGGTCAGGTAGCGACCCGGGCCGTAGCTCTCCTTCCCGCTGGTCCCATCGCGGAACGGGACGAACACGGACGCGCCCACTCCCTCGCCGGCGTGGAAGACGCGCAGCCGGAGCTCCCGGCCGCCGAGGGAGAAGGTGAGATCCCCGAGATACCGCATCACCGCCTGGTTGTCCCGGTTCGTCCGCAGGAACGCCTCTTCCGGGGTCGGACGGCGGGCGAGTCGGGCGGGCACTCGCAGGCCCGGGTCCGGGGGAAAATAGCGGAGTTCGTGGAACGGCACCCGGCCCGAGACGAACGGAGACTCCGGGTGGCGGGCCATGAACTCGTTCTTCATGGCCCGTTCGGTCTCGAGCTCGCGCGCCCAGTCGGGGTCGGTCGCCATCGTCGGCCCGACCCGGGGCGGCGCTTAACCGTTGGCGGTCGGCGGCTGCCAGGTCCTCAGGTCGAGCCACATCTCGTCGGCATCGAAGTACTCGCCCCGGCGCTTGGCGTGGAACGGCAGCGACCCGCGGACCCGGAACCCGAGTTGTTCGTAGAGGTGACGCGCCCGGTGGTTGTTGGAGAAGACGTCGAGGAGCACGATCTCGAACCGGCCCCGGGCCCGTTCGAGCGCGCCGACCATCAGCGCCCGGCCGACGCCCCGCCCCCGGTACGCTTCGCCGATGACGATCCCGAGGAGCCCGACGTGGTCGGTCTCGGACCCGTGCTCGAGCCCCACGGTGGAGATCGTGCAGTGCCCGACCGCGCGGCCCCCGACGTCGGCGACCGCCACGACCGAGTCGTTCGCGAGCACCCGCCGGTACAGGGACGTGAACCAACCGACCTCGTCCGACCGGGACGGCCGTTCGGCGAACAGATGGATCCCGATCGGTTCCCCCCGGTCCCGCTCGTCGTAGAGCGCGTAGTAGGTCTCGACTATGGCGTCGAGGTCGTCCCACTTCAGGTCGCGGATCGTCAGCCCCTTGAGGGGGCCGCCCGAGGGCGGCGGCGCCTCAGGCATATCCGAACTGGCGCTTCGCGAAGTCGCTCATCCGATCCGGGCTCCACGGGGGATCCCAGATCATGTCGACCTTCGCGGCGTGGACGTTCGGGACCTTCTCGATCGCGAGCTTGACCTCCTCGGCGAGGATGCCGGCGACCGGGCAGCCGGGGGCGGTGAGGGTCATCTTCAGGGTGACGTCATCGCCCTGCCACTCGAAGCCGTAGATCAGCCCCAGGTCGACGATGTTCATCGGGATCTCGGGGTCGTAGATCTGCTTCAGGTTCTCCGTGATCTGGCGCTCCCGCTCGAGATAGAGGGGGCCGCCGGACGGGGCGGCCGGCGACGCGGGCGCGGACGCCGCCGCGGGGGAGGGAGCCGGCTCGGACATCGACGGAACGAGCGGTTTCGCGGCTATAACGACTCGCTGACCGAGGCGCCACGCCCGAAGCGGGCGGGCAAGGGTTTTACCTCGCCCCCCGGGTGACGCCGGCGCCCGATGCGCGACGTCCACGCGATGCCTCCCGAGTCGAACCGGATCCGGCTGCGGTCGGTCGGCCTCTCCGGGATCCGGAAGCCCCTCGTCGTCCATCGGGGGGACCGGTCCCACACCCTGTCCGCTGAGTTTCGGATCGCGGTCGACCTTCCGTCGAGCCGCAAGGGCTCGGACCTCTCGCGGAACGCCGAGATCCTGGCCGAGATCGTCGACGCCACCGTGGTCCGACCGGCGGAGAGCCTCGAATCGGCGTGCTCGACGATCGCCCGGGAGCTGCTCGTGCGACATGCGTCCGCGACGGAGTCGCACGTGGCGGCCGCCGCGGAGTACTTCCTCCAGAAGGGGGTCGCGCCCGGGAAGGCGAGCTTCGAGGATTATACCCTCCTGGCCGAGGCGCGGGCCACCCGATCCGCGGACGGAGAGGTCGCGCTCTCCCGGTCCGTCGGGGCGGAGGCGGTGGGGATGACCGCGTGTCCGTGCGCCATGGAGACCTGCCGGGACGCGTTGCTCCGCGAATTCCCCGACCTGGCCGACCCGAAGTTCCGCGACCTTCCGATCGTCACGCACAACCAGCGGAACCGGACCCGATTGCTCCTCGAGCTGGGCGACCGGGCGCAGGTCGAGGTCGACGACGTGGTGGCGGCGATCGAGTCGGCGCAGTCGAGCCCCACTTACGCGATCCTGAAGCGGGGGGACGAGGCGAAGGTCGTGCTCAACGCCCACCGCCGGCCGAAGTTCGTCGAGGACGTGGTGCGGGACCTGCTCGCCGACCTTCCCACGCGATTCCCGGCGCTCCCCGATGCCGTGGTGGCGAGCGCGGAAACGGTG
>JASHVP010000124.1 GCA_030044475.1 Thermoplasmata archaeon
CCCGACGGAAGGCCGCTCTCCGAGAAGGTGACGGCGTAGTCCGGCGGCGGGGTGAACGAGACCGGGACCGTCAACGAGACCCCGTCCACGAAGACCGTGACGGTGCCCGGATGGGCGGCCCAGTCCCCGCCCGAGAACACGAACGTGTAGGAGCCGTTCGGGTCGACGACGTCCAGGTACGACGCTCGGCTCGAGTACGACGTCCCGTTCGTCGCATTCACCCACCACGTGTGGCCGGACGGAAGTCCCGCCTCCGTGAAGTTGAGCAGATACGTCGTGACGACGAACGAGACGTTGAGCCAGACGGAGGTTGCGGCGACGGTCACCTCGCCCCCGAGCGGGTCCGCCATCCATCCGGCGGGAGAGAGGAGGGTGTAGTCGAAGGTGCCGTTCGGGACCCCGACCTGGAACGAGCTGACGTTCGTTGTCCCAAAGATCGACGGGCTCGACCCGGGCGCCGCGAACTCCACCCCCCACGAGAGCCCCTTCGGAAGGCCGGTCTCGTTGAAGTGGACCGGGTACTTCGTGACCGGGGGTCCCTGGTCGTACTCCAGCACTCCCTGGTCGGTCGCGCCGGGGACGTACGTGGCGTTCCAGACGGCCGGCGCGTCCCGCGTCGTGTTGCCCGGTGCGGCCTCCACCCAGGCGAGGTCGTCCGCGGTCTCTCCCGTCTGGGTCGTCGCCTCCCCGAAGGCCTCGGTCGATCCGGGGACGAACGACGGCACCCCGGAGCGCTCCAAGAACAAGGAGAGATTGCCGGACGTCTCCGGGCCGAAATCGCCGGTGCCGCCGCTCGGCCCCCCGATCAATCCGAACTGCGGCGAGAGCCCTCCCGGACCCCCGTACGGGGCCGGGTACGGGCCGTTCGAGTAGTTCTGTCCTCCCCAGGAATAATTGTACCACAAGCTCCCGATAATGAACGACGCACCAGGGACGGGGATGGACAAGGTGGGCGTGTTCGGGACGCCGAACGAAAAGACGACCGACTGACCGTCGAACCGGGAGGCGTTGTGGAGCGTGGTGGTCATGTCGAACGAGATCGGCGGATTCAGCACGAGCCCCGTGAGCGGGAAGTTGTACTCGTACACCGCTTCGTAGTAGTACAACCCGAAGAATGGGAAGATGATCCACCCGGTGAAGTTCATCGCCCAGCCGCTCGAGGTCCAGTTGATGTAGACGACATTCTGGATCCAATACAGCGGGGCACCGAGACTATCCGCGAGGAAGAAGTTCTGCTGCAACGAGGCGTTGAACAGGGTGTTCACGCCGCCCCCGGGGAGGGTCGACGTCACTTCCAGCCCGGTGAGGTTGAGCAGCGCGCGGACTCCGGAGAGCTCTCCCGGAACGTCGTTCGGCGTGCCCGTCGCGAAATAGAGCGTGAAGTTGTAGGCGTCGATCGACCCCCACCCCGTCACGAGGTCGTACCCCGGACCGGCGGAGTACAGGTAGTTCTCGCCGGTCACGATGTCATAGAAGGGGAGGGCCGAAAGGGGGGCGACGTACCCATCGGCGGGGATGAACCCCGTCGTGGGGGTGGTCCCGAGCGGCTCGTTCATGAGGTTCGCCAGGTCGTAGAGCGGTGGATCGACGAAGCCGAGGGCGGAGTCGTTCGTTTGGGCGAGCACGTGGTCTGCGTCCGCGAGGATTCCGGCTTCCAGGGGGGAGGCGATGCTGGTCCCCTCCGCATAGTAGAATTGCCCCCCGTTGGTCGCGTTCGTGGCGTCGTACCGGATCCCGTTGATCGAGATCGTGAGGAGGGTGTTGTTCGCGAGCGCGGCGATGTCCGGCACGCCGCGGCCCGCGCCCGAGATCACCGAATTCGCCGAGGTGTCGAGCTGCCACGACGGTTCCGAGAACACCTGGGAGATCCCCCCGGTCGAGCCCGCCGGGCCGTGGTTCGCGGTGTCGTTCGGGGAGACCCACCACGCCACGTCCGATGACATCTGCAACGTGGTGGGATCCAGGACGACCGTCGTCCCGCCCACCGCCACGTCGCCGAAGTCGTTGTACGCCATCGACGCCGGGAAGAACGTGACCTGGCCGCTGGGATCCGCGCTCGCGCCCGGGCCGGAGGGATCGTCGCCGGAGTCGCCGGACGCCGCGAGGACCGTGATCCCCCGGGCGGCCGCCTCCTCGGTCAGGTTGTACCACACGGTGTCGTTCGCGTCGGTCCCCCCCCAGGAGTTGGAGATCACCGAAACGTTCTCCAGCGCCGAGTAGGTGCTGTTCGGATTGAGGATGAAGTCGAACGCCTCGTCGAGGTCGACGTTGGTGGCGTTCGGCCCGTAGACGTTGAACAGCTTCGCCCCCGGCGCGGTCGACCCGACCATCTCGAGGTCGAGGGTGTTCTCGGCGTACGCGCCCGTCGTGTCGTAGGACGCGAGCGGGCCGGGACTGGGCGCGCCGTCCAGCGGGACGCCCGTGACCGTCGGAGCCGGTTCGCCGGCCGGAAGGGTCTCGGAGTAGAACGTCGACACGTCGCCCGGGACGAACGGCCCGACCGCCTGACCGGGCGAGAGCGAGCCGTAGGGCGTGGTGATAGCGGTCCCGTTGTAGACCCCCGACCACAGGATCGTCGCGACCACCTCGTTCGTAGGGTAGCCGTCCTGCTGCAGGAGCGACGGCTCGTCGTAGGCGATCTGGAAGTCGGGGGCATACTCGTACTGGACCCCTCCGACCGTCGGCGGAGCGAGGTACCCGGCGGCGAGGGCCGGGGGCGCCGTGATCGCTTGCGGCGGGGACCGAATGGTGCTCGTGGTATGGAGCACGCGGTTGAGCGCGGCCGAGTAGGAACTCAACCCCTCGACCGAGCCGACGAGCGCGGCGAGCGGGGCCGGGAGCGAAAGCGGCCCCGTCGGAGCGTAGTAGACGTCCCCGCGGTACGTGAACGTGGCGATCGTCGTGTGAAAGAGAGCCCCGACCTGGGCGGCGGACGCGTCGAACGACAGGGTGGCCCGGTCGGCGTACGTCGTCAGATTCCCGATTCCCTCGGCCCGGAGGTACGCCACCGCGAGTTCGTACTCGTGGGACGGGATCGAGAACTCTCGATCGAACTCGCTCTGCGTGAGGTACTGGTGGTAGGTCGGAGAGCCGGGGGTCGATATTCCCGCCAGGAGGGTCGCCAGCCGGCTCTGATTGGCGAATCCGAACGACAGCAGGACCGGAACTCGCGCGACCGAGGACGGGCCCAACTCCACCGCTCCCGGGAGGTGGACCCCCGGTTCGTTGTCGGCGATCGAGACGAGCGGGGCGGCCGCCACTTGGGCGACGTCGGCGGCAGTCACGCCCCCGACCGGCGAATGCGAGAGGAGGTCGGCCGGAGGGTCGACCGGAGCGATGAGCAGCGTCGCGGCCGTCATCACGACGGCGAGGACGACCGCCCCGAGGGCGCGCCGGGCCCGCAGTTCGCTCACTCGAATCCCGACGGACCGCACTCCACCATGGCGCGTCGGGCGGCCCAGCGCGAGGGCGCGAGATAAGGGTTTTCGGTGGACCGACCGGAACGCGCGTCGCGACCGACCGGCTAATAGGCCCGCTCGCGTGGCGCGCTCCGATGTGGTCGTCGGCGGAGCATCACCCCCACGCGACGCTCCTCTCCGACTTCATCCTCGGGAGCCAGGACGGCCTCGTCAACGTCCTCGGTATCCTGCTCGGGCTGGTCGCGGCCACGAACGACGTACGAGTCATCTTCATCGCCGCCGGCGCGGCGCTCGCGGCCGAGTCGATCTCGATGGGCGCGGTCGCGTATACCTCGACGCTGGCGCGCCGGAACCTCTACCTGGCCGAGATGGAGCGCGAGACGGCCGAGATGCGCGACGTCCCCGAGCTCGAGCGCGCCGAGGTCCGTACCATCCTGCAGAAGTGGGGCTACGAGGGGAACGACCTGGAAGAGATGCTCCGTCGGATCGAGGCGAAGCCGAAGGCGATGCTCGCGATCATGATGGCGTTCGAGCTGAACCTCGCCGAGGTCCCCGAGGCCGCCCCCCGCCGCAGCGCGGAGGTCGTCTTCACCGCGACCGTCGTTGGGTCGTTCATTCCCCTCCTGCCGTTCTTCGTCCTCTACCAGAACCTGCACTGGGCCGCGCTCGGCTCCGTCATCGTGTCGGCCGCGATGCTGTTCGCGGTGGGCTGGTACGAAGCGCGGACGACTCTCGGGGTGGTCTGGAAGAGCGGCCTACGGATGATCGGGATCGGACTCGGCGCGGGACTCGCGGGGTTCCTGGTCGGCCACTTCGCGGCGCTGCTGTAGCTCGGCTCAGATCGCGCCCCGGGCGAGCCGATGCCGTCCGCGCGAACCGCCGCGCCCGCCCCACGCGGACCACCGCCGGGGGCGGAGGGTCTCGTGCTGGCGGCACGCCGTGCACCAGACGACGGTCTCGAACGGACCGGCCAGTTCGGGGGTTGCGACGTGGGAGTCCGGCGGATGCCCGCAGTCGCGCTGCAGACAGGGGTGGGGCGCTCGCGCCCCCGAGGCGGGCTGCATGGCAGCCCATTTATGCGCACTAATGCGTATTAAACCTGTCGAATCCGCGCTTACTCCGACAGCCGACGGACGCGCCGGGCCACGTGCGCGTTCTTCTCCTTCTCGGAGAGGTCTCGCACGTGCATCGACACGATCACCGTGCCGCTCACCTCGACCGGGTCCGGCAGGAGCGGCAGCTTGAGCGAGACCCGGTCGAGCTCGAGCTCGATCTGGCCATGACGGTCCCGCACCGCGTCGAGAAGGTCGGCGAACGGGTTGGGGTGCGCTCGGTCGGTCTCGGTGTCGCCGCTCATCGACTCCGATAGGGAGTCCCGGGTTACGAACGTTTCGAACCCACCGGTCGGCACGGCTCGTTCGTTCAGTATGTTAAGGAAACAGTGTATAAATCTCCGGGCGCTCCCCCTCCCGATGGACGAACCTCCGCGGTCGGGCTACTCCTCGCCGAAGCAAGGCATCCTCCTGCACCTGAAGCGGTCGCCGGGGGCGTCGCTCGCCGAGGTCGCGGCGGCCCTCGGCGTCTCGAAGGCGGCGGCGCTGGGGCACCTCCAGAAGCTCGAGGGGGACGGGCTGATCGCGCGGTCGTATCGGGCGGGCCAGGTCGGCCGACCCCGGGTCGTCTTCCGTCTGACCGGCGGGGCCGCCGCGCTGTTCCCGCACAACTACACCGAGATGTCGCTCTGCGCGCTCGAGTTTATCGAGCGGCGCCTCGGCCGGTCCGCCGTCGCCGAGCTCTTGACCCAGCGGGCGCACGACGTCGCGGATCGTCACCGCACCCGCCTGCAGACGGGCACGCTGGGCGCTCGCGTCGGGGAATTGGCCCGCCTGAGGACCGAAGGCGGGTACATGGCGGAACTCGGCCCCCGCAGCCGGGGCTCGTTCGAGCTCGTCGAGCACAACTGCCCGGTCCTGGCGATCGCCGGACGCTACCCGGAGGCGTGCGAGACCGAACGGCGGATGTTCGAGTCGATGCTCGGGGCGAAGGTCGAGACGTCCCACCGCGTGGTCGCGGGCGATCCGGTCTGCCGGTTCCGCATCCGAGACGCCCGGAGGGACCCGTGACCGCGTCCCCCGGGGCGATCGTCACCGGAGCGAGTCGCGGCCTCGGCGCGGCGATCTCCGGCCTCCTGGCGGGCGAAGGGTACGACCTCCTGCTCGTCGCGCGTCATCGCGCGGAACTGGAGCGCACGCGGGGCGGCCTCCCGTCCGCTCGAGGGACGGTCTCGGCGCTCGCCGGCGACGTTTCGGATCCCGCGACCCGGCATCGCGCCGGAGCGTTCGCCGCGGATCGTCCGGGAGGACTCCAGCTCCTGGTGAACAACGCGAGCGAGCTCGGCCCCACTCCGCTGCCTCCCTTGGAGCGGTTCCCGCTCGACCGGTTGGAGGAGATCTACCGGATCAACGTCGTGGCGCCGGTCGCGTGGGTCCAGGAGCTCCTCCCGTCGCTGGTGCGCGGGCGCGGCTGGGTGGTGAACATCTCCAGCGACGCCGCGGTGGGGGGCTACCCGGGCTGGGGCGGCTACGGCGCCAGCAAGGCCGCCCTCGATCTCGTCTCCCGGACCCTCGCCCACGAACTGGAAGACCGGGGCGTCACCGTCGTGAGCGTCGACCCGGGGGACATGCGCACGGCGATGCAACAGGCCGCGTTTCCCGGCGAGGACATCTCGGATCGCCCCGTCCCGGAGATCACCCTTCCGTTCTGGGCCTGGCTGCTGCATCAGGAGCGGACCGCCGTGTCCGGACGGCGATTTCGCGCGCAGTCCGACCCGTGGGAGGTCTCGGCGTGACGAGCCCCGCCCTCGGCGTGGACGTGCCGGCGGACCGGGGCGCGACCCGGACCCCGGAGGAGCGGGGAGTCGACCGGGACCGGGTCCGGCTGCTCGTGAGCGGTCCGGAGCGGGACCTCCCGTCCCGGTTCGACCGACTGCCGGACCTCCTGCGGTCCGGAGACCTCCTCGTCGTCAACGAGAGCGCGACGGTCCCCGCGAGCCTGCCGGCCCGGGGTCCGCCGGGCGACTTCCTCGTGCAGGCCTCGACCGAGTTCGGGCGCGGACTCTGGCTCGTGGAGCCCCGCTGGGACGTCGGGCGCCCGGGCCCGATCCCCCTCCGAGCGGGCGACCGGTGGGACGTCGCGGGGATCCCGGCCCGGGTCGTCGCCCCCTACCCCGGGATCCCTCGACTGACGTTCCTCGCGGTGGACGGCGATCTCCGCCGGGCGATGGCCGAGCGGGGGCGCCCGATCCGGTACGGCTACCTCGCCCACGACTACCCGCTGCTGGACTACCAAACCGTGTTCGCGCGCGTCCCGGGGAGCGCGGAGATGCCGAGCGCCGGCCGGCCGTTCACGGCGCGGTTGGTCACGCTCCTGCGGGACCGCGGGGTCCGCTTCGCGGGGATCGTGCTCCACGCGGGGGTCTCCAGCCTGGAGGTCGGCGACGCGGATCCCGCCGCTCCGCTCTCTCCCGAGCCGTTCGACGTGCCCGCGCGCACGGTCGCGGCGATCGACGCGGCACGGTGCGCGGGCGGCCGGGTGGTGGCCGTCGGGACCACCGTGGTGCGGGCGCTCGAGTCCGCCGCCGCGGACGGCCGACTCCGGGCGGCCCGGGGGTTCACGCGGCTCTACCTCCATCCCGGCCGTCCGGCCTCGACCGTGGACGGGTTGATCACGGGGTTCCACGAGTCCCGCTCGACCCACCTGGCCCTCCTGGCCGCCGTCGCCGGGTCCGAGGTCGTGGCGCGGTCGTACCGGGCGGCGTTGGACGGGCCGTACCTCTGGCACGAGTTCGGGGACAGCCAGCTGCTCTGGGGCCGACCCCGGCCCGCGGCCGGCTGAGGCGACCGGCGCCCTACTTCGCGCCGAGGCTGGCGCGCTTGCGCAGCGCGTGGTAGAACCCGCCGAAGCTCGTCGCCGTCGGCGTGCGGAGTCCCTGGACGCGGAGCTGCTCGCGGACCTCTTTCGACCCCTGCCGGAGGTCGAGGATCTTGGAGGTGTCGTACTTGTACTGGAACGTCCCCGGCGGTCCCCGCGGGAACGGCTCCCAGTCGTGCACCGTCGTCGGCCGGAGCTCGTGCTGGCGCTTGCCGTCCGACGGCTGGAACGCGGGCAGGGTCAGATGCTCCTCGGTCAGCCAGAGCAGGGTCGCGTCCCGGATCGCCTCGACCGTCGTCTCGTCGAGCGCCCCGGGGGAGACCTGGGCCTGGACCCAGTCGACCAGGGCGTCGAACGTCTTCTCCGCGTTCTCCTCGAGCATCTGGACGACGGCGAGCCGGATCGCGGCGCGTCGCAGCTGCTGCACTCCGGTGTCGCTCAGCCGGTACTCCACCGTGAGACCGAGCAGGCTCTCGGAGTTGTCCGCGAGGTCGGTCAGCGGAAGGACGAACAGCGGCGCGGGAGGCTCCGCGCCGGTGATGAACCAGAGCGAGAACTCCTTTCCGTTCGTCAGCAGGACCAGCGGGACCTTCGCGTCCTTCGCCTGGTCGCCGAGCGGGCCGACCTCGGCGACGCTGCCGGTCCGCTCCCGGACGTCGAGGAAGAGGCGGGCCTGTCCCTCCCCACCGAACAGCGCGTAGTCGATGTGGTCGCCCCCGCTCCCGACCGGGTAGTCGAGGTAGACCTGCTTCTTGTCGTGCGGGTCCCATCCGAGCGAGACGAGGAACGGATTGACGATCCAGTGCCGGATCTGCTGCTCCGTGACGTCCCGGACGTCGCGGAGGACCTCGCCCGCGACCTGCGCGAAGTCGTTCAACCG
>JASHVP010000125.1 GCA_030044475.1 Thermoplasmata archaeon
CACGCCGTTGACCACGAACTGGACCCCGACCGCCGCCAGCAACAGCCCCAACACCCGCGTCATCGCCATCACCCCGACGCGCCCGAAGGCGCGCAGGATCCGCTGGCCGTAGTGGAGGATGAAGTACGACAGCGCGGTCGTGATCAGGATGGCGAGGAACGTCGCGACGACCACGAACGGGTCGTTCCCCGAGTTCCCTTCGTAGATCATCACGGTGGAGATCGCCCCCGGCCCGGCGAGGAGCGGGATCCCGAGGGGCACGACGGAGATCTCGTCGCGCCGGGCGATCGCCTCGTCGCGGTCGGCGCTCGAGAGCCGGGTGCGCGTCACTTCCCCGTGGAGCATGTCGAAGGCGACGACGAACAGCAGGATCCCGCCCGCGATCTCGAACGCCCCGAGGGTGAACCCGAACGCCTGGAACAGGAACCGCCCGACCAGGGCGAACGACGCCAGGACGCTCCCCTCGACGATCACGGCCCGGGTGACGATGACCCGGCGGTCCGCCGCGTCGAACGTGTCGGTCAGGGAGACGAAGAACGGCAGCGTGCCGATCGGGTCGACGATCGCGAACAGGCTGATCGTGACCGCGACGAAGAACTCGACGTCCGTCATCCCAGCCCGCCCCGGGCGGGACCCTCCGACCGCTTCAACCCTTCGGCAAGCCGCCGACGACGGTCCGGCCGGTCGCTATCGGACGGCCACCAGCACGCGGTTCTGCCAGTGGCTCCAGACGACCTCGGACTCCCGGAACCCCGCGCGCGCGAGCGCCCGCCGGTGGCCTTCGAGGTCGAGCGGCGGGACGCGTTCGTGATGGGGCGGGACCCGGTCCGCCCGGAGTTCCACCTCGGCCCGGAGGCCCGGTTCCTTCTGCACCTCGGTCCACCAACGACGCCAGGACTCTCCCCCGGAAGGTCCGGCCGGAGCGACCTCCCAGTGCGCGCGCCGGGCGAGGCGACGCAGCCGTTCGGCCTCGGGGCGGAACCCGAGGGTGTCGCCGTTCACGAAGAGGGCCCCGGGCCGGAGCCGTCCCGCGAGGGTCGCGTACAGTCGGGCGAGCGGCGCGGGGGCGAGCCAGTGGAGGGCCGTCGTCGACACCGCGGCGTCGAAGCGCCGGCCCGGGAGGCCGCGGCTCCACGCGCGCGCCCGGAGGTCGGCCTCGTGCCAGACCAGCCGCCCCTCGACGGTGCCGAGCCCGAGCCGCCCGAGCGCGAGGAGGATCGGGTCGAAGTCGACCGCCACCCCGCGCGCCAGCGGGTATTCGCGGAGGACCCGCTCCGAGAGGGAGCCGCACCCCGCCCCGAGGTCGAGAAACCGGAACCGGGCGGGGAGACCGATGCCCAGCACGTCGAGGATCGCTCGGAACCGCTCCTCCCGGTCGGGGAGGTACCGCTCCTGCTGGCGGTCCCACCGGCGCCGCCACTCCCGGGCCCGAGCGGGACGGAGACGGGGCGCCCGCCGGGTCCCGCTCATCGGCCCTCGGGGGTCGGGCTCGTTCCTCGATGCCGGGAGCGCGCGGTCGGTCTCCGGCGACGGGGCGACCGCTGGATCCCGTGCGGGGCCGCGTCGGACGTCATCGTCTCGGCCGCGCGACGGCGACCGCCCGACCGCCCCCGGCGCAGTCGCCCGGGGGACGGGAGGTTCCGTGCCCGAAGTCGAAGGACGAGCGGCTCCTTCTGCGGGTTCGCGAGGAGCAGGACGTACCGGCCCGGACGCTCCGGGTCGAACAAGATCCGCGCCCCGCCGGCGAGCCGGACCCGCTGCACGAACGGGCCGTCGGGATGCCCGATGAGCAGCACCACCGACCGCCCGGGTCGGGGGTTCTCGAGGTCGACGTCGATCTCGCAGGCCGGCGACTCGAGCTCGATCTCGATCCGGACGGTCGCCACCGGCTCGACCACGAGGTAGCGGGGAAGTCGCTCGAGCGGGACCGCCATGCCGGCCGACTCCGTGCGGGCGGAAAAGATGCGCGCCGCCGGGGGGAATTCGACGAAGTTAAGTCGCGGGCCCCGGTGCGACGGACGATGGCAGCGAAGCGGACGGCACGGGCGGTCTGGAGCGGCGACCTGATCCACGGCCACGGCACGGTCGGCGGCACGAGCGGGGGGCTCGGGGAGGTCGGGGTCTCCTGGGCCGCGCGCACCGAAGCGCCCGGGGGAAAGACGAGCCCGGAAGAGCTCCTCGCCGCCGCCCACGCGTCCTGCTTCTCGATGGCCCTGTCGGCCGGGCTCGGCCGGATGCAGAAGCCGCCCGAGCGCCTCTCCGTCTCGGCGACGGCGACGTTCGACAAGGTGGGGGACGGCTGGAAGGTCACGACGATGGAGCTCGCCGTCAGCGGCAAGGTGCCCGGGATCTCCGCCGACGAGTTCCTGGCGGCGGCAACGGCCGCCAGCCAAGGCTGCCCGATCTCCGGCGCCCTCAAGGGGAACGTGGCGATTTCCGTCACCGCGAAGCTGGAGTAGGGCCCGCCTCCGCCGCGGACGGTTCGACCTCCTCGGGCCCGAGGAGGTCCTGGAAGACGAACCCGTCCCGGTCGACCACGCGGCCCGTCCGGACCTCCAGCGGGCGGCGGAAGAACGGACCGTCCGTCACGCACGTGTGGAATTCCCCCCGTTCGCCGCACGGGTCGACCCCCGCGGGCAACGCCTCGATCAGCGACCGGTCGAACGTCCGCCCGACGAACTCTCGCGGCAACGTTCGCGGGTCCACGGCGACCAACGTGGCCCGGAGTCCCGCGTCGATCATCTCGCGGGCGAGGTCGGCGGTCGGGCGCCCCCAGAGCGGGAAGCGGGGGGTGAGACCGGTTCCGTCCAGGCGCTCCTCGCGGTACCGGCGGACCTCCTCCAGGTAGAGGTCCCCGAACACGACCGTCTCGACTCCTTCGGCGTGGAGCGCCGCGACGGCGGCGCCCATCCGGCGCTCGTAGACTTCGTTCGGGCACGGATACGGGATCGCGACCGTTCGCAGCGGAAGGCCGACGGCCTCGGCCTGCGCCTGCAGAACCGAACGGCGGACCCCGTGCATCGACACCCGGTCGAACGCTTCCGAGACGGTGGTCAGGAGGCCCACGATCTCCACGTCCCCCGCGCGTCGAGTTTCGTGGAGGGCGTACGCGGAGTCCTTTCCACTGCTCCACGACACGACCGCCTTCGGGAGTCGGACGTCGGAAGCGCGCACGGGCGTGATCACCCGCCGAACTCCGAGAGCTGGCGCTGGACCTTCCGCTTCGGGTCCTCCTTCGCGAGCGATGTGCTCGAGTCCGGCCGACCCCCCTCGTCCGCGGCGGGGACGGAGGTCGGAGGCGACGTCGCGTCTCGGCTCTCCTCCGCCTCCGGCGGGCGTCCGCTGACATAGGTGACCTCCTCCGGCGTGAGCTCGAGGTCCCGGGAGATCGCCGTGAGAAGGGCGGGTCCCGGTCCGCGCCGGCGGCCCGTTCGCCCGGCGAGCCCTTCCAGGAACGGGAGCACCGAGTCCCGGGTCTTTTCGCGCGAGAGGTGGTACCGGCTCGCCGCCTTGGCGACGACCGCCTCCCGGAGCCCGCGCATCGCGCGCGAGCGACCCATTTCCCCCAGGAACTGCGGGAAGGCGGCCCCCTGCGTGCGCGGCACCGGTCGGTCGTGGAGGGCGATCCCAACGCCCCCCGTCTGCAGTTCGGAGGCGTAGCTCCACAGGCCGTAGACCCGGGCGCGCCGCGCGCGCACCAGCAGAAGGTCGGCCCGCGCGAGCACCGCGAACGCGGCGTCGCGGTGGCGAGCGTCCGGCGCGAACTGCGCCAGGTTCTCCTCGATCCACGGGAACAGGTCGTCGGGCGTCGCGTCGAGCTTGTCCCGGATCTCCCCCACCCGGTAGTACCGGGCCGCCGTGAGGACCTCCTCGGCCAGCCCGGCGAAGTCCGCTCCGATATCCCGCCCTCCGACCGTCGACAACTGCGCCGGACCCCGCGGAAGCGAGGCGACCGCATCGAGATCGTTCAGGGCGGCGCGCAGATCCCCGGCGGACCGCCGGACGATCGCCGGGACGACCCCCGGCTCGACGTCGAGCCGCTCGCCCCGGACGATCGCTCCCAGCCGCCGCTCCATCTCGTCCGGCCGGATCGGGTAGAACCGGAGTCGGAGCACGCCGCTCCGGAAGATCGCCGAGTACCGGGTGAGCGGCCGCTCGTCGTTCACGGTGAGCACGATCGGCTGGCGCGTCGACCGCACGAGTCGGGCGATCGCCCCCAGCCCACCGCGGTCGGAGACGTCGGACGGGCTCCCGGACGATCGCCACTCGTCGAGGTCCCGGCGCGCCGCGGGCAACTTGGCCCATCCGAAGTTGCCGGGCGATCTCGGGACGGCGTCCCAGTCGGGGAACGGCTTGCTCCGCCCGCCCGGCGCCAACCCCCAGGCCCCGTTGAGCGCCTCGATCGTACGGTACCGGCCGCGCAGAAACTCCCGCAGCGGGACCGGGTCCGCCGCCGGCCGGGGACTCTCCGTCAGCCGCCCGGTCAAGCAGTCCGCTTCGTCGAGGAGGATGAGCGCCCGGCGCACGCCGGTTCCGACCGGGCGTTCGGTCAGCGTATGGGTGATGGACGCCCGACCCGCGACCTGGTCGATCGAGCGCTCGTTCCGCGCATCGGAGGCGTTCATCTCCACGACTGTCCAACCAAAGTCCTCCGCGACGGCGAGAGCCGCGGACGTCTTCCCCACCCCCGGAGGGCCGCTCAGGAGAACCGCGCGGCGGGTCGGCATCGTGCCGGACTCCCACTCCGAGGCCCACGCTCGCAGCTCCTGGCGGGCTCGGGGGTTGCCGATCAGATCGGCGAGGTGGGCCGGCCGGAGGCGCTCGGACAGGGGGAGGGAAGGGGGCGCTGCCGATGGCACGGCCGGTCGAGGTCGAGCCCCGCATAAGACGTCCCGGCCCCCCGGACCGGGGCGTCGAGGTAATTCCGCCGAGGGTGTCCCGGGGTCGTGCCCGAGTCCGCCGGTGTCCGTCGACGTTCTCTCGGCCCCGACGGTCCCTCGGTCTCCGAACTTTCGGTCGGGTTGGAGCCGCCGACCGTCCGGGCGGAGCGATCGCCGCGCCCGCTCCTCGAGAGAATCCACCGGCTGCGCACGGTCGGGGTCACGACGTTCGACCTGGGCCACTGGCCCGGCCCGGAGCTGGCCGACTGGCTGCGAGCCGCGCTCGGGGAGTCCGACCGCGACCTGGTGGTCTTCGTCCAGCTCCCGGACGAGGAGTCACCGAGCACCGGCCGCCTCCGCCCTGGTCCGGGGACGGGCGCGGACCCGGGAAGGCTGGTCGACGAGCTGCGCGGTCGCTTGCCCTTGGGCGCGTCGGTGGTCGTCTTCGTCCCGGTACCGAAGCGAACGTCGCCGGGCCCTCGGGCCTCGCTCGACCGGCTCCGACGCGAAGGCCGGATCTCGGCCTGGGGGTGGCAGCGTTCCGGAGCGGAGGGCTGGCCCGACGGGGCTCCCGAGATCGGCCCCCCGATCCTGGCCGCACCGTTCTCGCTGCTCGACCGGGGCGTACTCGATGCGATGCCCGGAGCCTGGGCGGAGACGGGGCGACTCGTCGCGCAGGACCCGTTCGCCGCCGGTCGGCTCGACGGTCGGCGGCTGGAGTCGGCGCTGGGCGGAGCCCCGACCGGCCCCACCGCGCTCCGCTCCCTCGAGGCCGCGTTCGCGCCGGTGCTGGCCCTCTCCTACCTCACCGCCGGGCGGCGTCGGAGCCTGCCGGAGGCCGCCCTCCAGTTCCTCCTCGCCTTCCCGTGGGTCGCGACGGTGCGGGTCCCCGCGGCGACGGCCGTGCCGCTGGCGGAGCGATTTGCCGGCTCGGGACCGCCCCCGCTCGCCGCGCCCGAACGGGCCCGCCTCGGTCTGCCGCCCGGCCGGCCGTAAATACCCGCCGGGGGCTGCGGACCCGATGGTCGGGGTCGGAGCGGCGGCGCCCGAGTTCGAGGGCCGAACCGCCGATGGGAGATCGCTCTCGCTGGCTGGACTGCGAGGACGTCCCGTGGTCCTGTTCTTCTACCCGAAGGCCAACTCGGCCGGCTGCACAC
>JASHVP010000126.1 GCA_030044475.1 Thermoplasmata archaeon
ATGTTCGCGAACCGGAAGACGAGCAGGTTCTGCACGGTCTCCTTGCCGAGGTAGTGGTCGATCCGGTAGACCTGCTTCTCCTCGAAGTAGCGGTGGACGAGCGCGTTCAGCTCCTGGGCCGAGGCCAGGTCGCGGCCGAACGGCTTCTCGATGACGAGCCGCGTCCATCCGGCGCCGCGCTGCAGACCGGCCGCGCCAAGGCCGCCGATCGTCGGGGCGAACCCCTCGAGCGGCAGGGCGAGATAGAAGACGCGGTTCCCGGGAAGTCCGGACGCCGCCTCGATCGCCTCGATCCGACCTCGGAGCGCCGCGAAGTCCGACGGCGCCTCGCTCGGCACCGATTGGAAGAACAGGCGCTCCGCGGCGAACGCCCGCAGCTTCGGGTCGGAGTCGACGTTCCCGGCCCGGAGGGCCGCGACGCACAGGTCGCGGAAGCCGGCGTCGTCCATCGGTCGGCGCGCGACGCCGAGGATCCGGCTCCCCTCCGGGACCTTCCCGCTCGCGGCCAGGGAGTACAGGACCGGCAGCAGCTTGCGCTGCATCAGGTCCCCGGTCGCGCCGAAGACCACGAACAGGTGGCGGTCGGCGGTCGCCGCGGGCATCCGGTCACTCCGTCTTCACGTCGTGTCCGCCGAACTTGTTCCGCATCATCGCGAGGAGCTTCTCCGTGAACGGGTCGGACTCCCGGGACCGCAGTCGCTGCAGCAGGGCGAGGGTGATCACCGGGGCCGGGATGTTCAGGTCCAACGCCTCGACCGTCGTCCACCGACCCTCTCCCGAGTCGACGACGTACGGGGCGATCCCCTGCAGGGTCGGGTTCTCCCCGAGCGCCTCCTCGGTGAGCTCGAGGAGCCAGGACCGAACGACGCTCCCGTAGTGCCAGACCGCCGCGATCTGGTGGAGGTCGAGGGCGAACTCCGACTTCGCCTGGAGGACGGCGAACCCCTCGGCGTACGCCTGCATGAGACCGTACTCGATCCCGTTGTGGACCATCTTGACGAAGTGCCCAGAGCCGACCGGGCCCATGCGGCCCCATCCCCGATCGGCCCCGGGGGCGAGCGTCTGCAGAATCGGACGGAGATGGTCGACCTCCGCCGGGGTCCCTCCGACCATCATCGAGTATCCCTCGGAGAGTCCCCAGATCCCCCCGCTCGTCCCGACGTCGACGTAGTGAAACCCCCAGGACGTGACGTCGGCGCTCCGGCGCACCGTGTCGCGATAGTAGGAGTTCCCCCCGTCCACGACGTAGTCCCCGGGGGCGAGCAGCGGCCGCAGCTGCGCCAGGGTCTGGTCGACCGGCGGACCGGAGGGGATCATCAGCCAGACGACGCGGGGCGGCGTCAGCTGGGCCACGAGGTTCGAGAGCGAGTCGGCCCCCTTGGCTCCCTGCCGGACCACCGCCTCGACCACCTCGGGGCGGCGGGCGTAGCCGACCACGGTATGCCCCCCCTTGACCAGCCGCACGACCATGTTGCCCCCCATCTTTCCCAGGCCGACCATTCCGACTTCCATCGTTCTCTCCCTATCCCGTCTCGATTCCGAGGACCGTGAGCTGGCCGCGGAGCCGCGCGGGGTCTTCGACCCGCACGGTCCGGAGACCGAGGCGGGCCGCCGCCGCGACGTTCTCCTCCCGGTCGTCGAGGAACAGGCTCTCCTCCGCCGACCGATGCGTCACCTCCAGCGCGACGCGATACGCCGCCGGATCCGGCTTGCGCCGCCCGGTGTAGCACGAACTGAAGAACTCGTCGAACAGGTCGCCGAGCCCGAACGTCCGGATCCGATACTCGTTCAGTTCCTTGGACTCGTTGTTCAGCACCGCCATGCGGTACCGTCCGCGGTCCCGGATCGCGCGCGCGACGCCGAGGGCGTCGGGCAGAGGGCGAGACTGCTCCCGCATGTACGACCGGAACTCCTCGCGCGAGAACGACCGCGGCTCGTAGAAGACGGTCGCGTCGAGGTAGTCGTTCCAGTCGAGCCGTCCCGTCTCGAAGTCGACCTCCACGCCCGCGTGGCGTCGCTCGAACTCCGCGCCGTCGAGACCGAACCGAGCGACCGCGGCCGCCCGGGACCGATGGTCCCATCCGTCGGTCAGGAGGACCCCGCCGACGTCCCAGAGGAGGAGGGAGAGGTCAGGCACGGAGCGCCTCGCCGAGCCGCCGCAGTCCTGCGTCCCCGTCGGGGCCCAGGTCGACCCGGAGCACGCGACGTCCTTTCTGTCGCAGCGCGCGATAGTCGCCCACCGACTGCGCGCGGATCAGCTGCCCGAAGGTGAAGTCGGTCGTCGGAACCGGGACGTCGGTCCGGGGGGAGTCGACGATCTGCAGAAACAGGCCGGTGTTCGGTCCTCCCTTGTGGAGCTGTCCCGTGGAGTGGAGGAACCGCGGGCCGTAGCCGAGCGTCGTCGCCAGGCCGAGCCGCTCGAGCAGGCCGAGTCGGAGTCCCTGTAGCGCGGTCCAGGTCGACTCCCGGGGGGCGAGGTACGCCTGAATCGCCACGTAGTCCCCGGCGCGGGCCGACCCGACCCAGGCCCGGACCGCGACGGCGAGCGCGTCGGCGTCGGCCGCTCGGACCGTCGTCACGTCGGCGGCGCCGGACGCCCCGTCGGTCTGCGCCATCGCCTGGCGCGCGAGCTCCTTGGCGAGCTCGACGTCGGGCTGGTCGTACGGGTCGATCCCGAGGATCATTCCGGCGACCGCGACGGCCATCTCCCAGCGGAAGAATTCCTCCGCGACCTCGGGACGGGCGGGGGGGCGGATCCGGATCACCGGGTGGCCCGCTCCCGCCACGCGGTCGACGTGCGCCGTCAGCTCGGCGTCGGCCGAGGCGTCCTCCTGGATCTCGACGAACAGACGGTCCGGACCGTACCGGTCGACGGAGACGAGGGGCTCGTCCGCGACCGGGACGATCCCTTTCCCGATCTTTCCGGTGCTCTCCGCGACCAGCTGTTCGAGCCACGCCGGGAACGGAGCGAAGCGGCCGCCCGCGCAGATCGTGAGCTTGTCCCGACCGTGCACCGCGAGCTCCCCGAGGATCGCTCCCAGGGCGAGGCCCGGGGACTCCGGGGGAGGGATCGTCGGAGCGCACGCCTCGGACATGGTCCAGGCACGATCCAGCAGCGTCCCGACGTCGACGCCCGCCAGCGCGGCCGGAACGAGCCCGAACATCGTGAGCGCCGAGTAGCGGCCGCCGACCGTCGGCAGCGCCCGGAAGACCGCCCGGAACCGGTCCTTCGCCGCGAGCGCCTCGAGCGGTGTCCCGGGGTCCGTGATGGCGACGAACGCGCGTCCCGGGTCGCCGCCGGTCGCGTCGTGCACGGCCGCCGCGAAGTACCGGTAGAACGACAACGGCTCCAGGGTCGTCCCCGACTTGCTCGAGACGAGGAAGAGCGTGTGCGCGAGGTCGAGGTCGGCCCGCAGGGCCGCGACCGCATCGGGGTGGGTGGAGTCGAGGACCCGAAGGCGGGGATATCCCGGCCGACTCCCGAACATCCGCGCGAAGACGTCCGGTGCGAGGCTCGACCCGCCCATCCCGAGCACGACCACGTCGCGGATCCCGTCGGACCGGACCGACTCCGCGAACTCCCGGAGGCGAGGGAGCTCGTCGTGCATCCGCTCGGGCAGCTCGAGCCATCCCATGCGGGTCGCGACGTCGCTGGGGGGAGCCGCGGGCCAGAGCGTGGGGTCCCGCTTCCAGACGCGTTCGGGCACGCGCTCCCGTTGCCAGAGGTCCCATCGGGCGCGCACCCGGTCGGTGTCCGGACCGAGGCTCCACGACGCGCGGTCGACCGCCCCCTCGAGCAGGGCGACCCGCTTCTGCTCGAGCGACGCGAGCAGATGCGCGTACGAGTCCGCGAACGCCCGAACGCCCTCGACCTGGAGCTCCTCCGTGACCCGGTCGAGGTCGACGCCCACGGCGGCGAGCCGGTCGAGGGTCGCCCGGGCGTCGGCCACCCCTTCCAAGAGGGTGTCGCCCCGAACGACCCCGTGCTCCTCGAACGCGGTCAGCGTCGCCGGAGGGATCGTGTCCACCGTATCGGGGCCGACGAGCTCCTCGACGTACAGGGTGTCGCGATAGGCGGGGTCCTTGGTGCTCGTGCTGGCCCAGAGGACCCGCTGAGGGGGCGCGCCCGGGGCCCCGCCCACTCCCGAGGGCCACAGCTCCCGGAAGCGGGCATAGATCGTCCGGCAGTTCGCCAGGGCGACCTTCCCCCGGAGGGACGGCGCCTCCGCCGCCCGCGACGCGTCCAGCAGTCGGTCGACCGCCGTGTCGATCCGGCTCACGAAGACCGATGCGACCGAGGCCAATCGGGCGGGAGCCTTCGCGCGGGCGGCCCCCCGGCGGTACGCCTGGGCGACGGACTCGTAGTGGGCGAGCGAGAACATCAGTGTGACGTTGACGTTGATCCCTTCGGAGATCAATTGCTCGAGGGCGGGGACTCCTTCCGGGGTCGCCGGGACCTTGATGAGCAGGTTCGGCCGACCGACCTCTCCCCACAACCGGCGCGCCTCCGCCACGGTCCCTTCGCTGTCGTGCGCGAGACCCGGAGCGACCTCCAGGCTGACGAAGCCGTCCCGCCCGTCGGTTCGATCGTACACGGGCCGGAGCACGTCCGCCGCGAGGGTCACGTCCTGAACCGCGAGCCGCTCGTACAGGTGGGCGGCGTCGAGATCCGGCTCCGTGGCGAGCAACGTCCCGAGCGCCTCGTCGTAGTCCGTGCTTCCCGAGATCGCCTTATCGAAGATGGTCGGGTTGATCGTCACGCCGGTGATTCCGTCCTCTTGGACCATCCGTCGGAGTTCTCCGGAGGTCAGCA
>JASHVP010000127.1 GCA_030044475.1 Thermoplasmata archaeon
CAGTCGGGGAGCATTGCGGAACCGGCGAAGTCGCACGAGCGCCGACGCTCCGGGCGACGTCGGTCGTCGTGCTCCTGATCGGGGTCCTCCTCGTACTCCTCTCGGTCTCCCCCGCGCCCAGTGTACCCAGCGCCTCCGGGCCCGGACCGGCGACCGGGCACGTTCCCCTCTCGGTCTTCGTCGGCAACACCAGTCAGTCCAACAACAGTCAATTGAACAACACGACGAGCCGGATCGGGGGCGCGATTACCTCGTTCGTGCATTGGTTCACCGTGGGGCTGGTGGTGGTCATCGGGCTGGTCATCGCCGTGCTTCTGGTGGGTGGCATCGTCAACTACATCCTAGTTGGGCGGAAGCGAGGTGACTGGACGCCGTCGGACTCGGTGGTGCTGGGACCGCGGGCGCCCCCGCCGCCTCCGCCGGAGCCCCCGGGCCCTCCGTCGGGCGGAGGCGCCTCATGATGGTGGAGTATCGGCGGCGGAGACCGCCCCTCTACCGGCTCGCGCGATACCTTCGCTGGAGCGCCGTCCTGGCCGCAGTCCTGGTCGTGGTCTTCCTGATCTCCACCGCGATCTCGGCGGTGGATTTCGCCTCCGGGTTGCATGTGTCGACGCCGAAGAGCGGCGGGTACAACTTCAACTACACCGAGGCGACGGGATTCACGGCGTCGTTCGAGGCGAACATCACGAACGCCGGACTCTATCCGCTCGTACTGGACCTCACGACCGTCGCGAACACCCCCCAGGGTCCGTTGGTCCCGCGCACGACCACCGGCGTCGTCACGCTCACCCCGGGAGGACGGTCCACCCCCATCGGGTTCACGATCCGGATCCCCGAGTCGACCCTCGTTTCCACCGAGGACAACCTGCTCGTCAACAACACCCCCGTCTCGGGGGACGTCTGGTTCAACGGTTCCTACGCCTACATCTACCAATTTGGGTTCTCCGTGGCCGCGAACGGCACCTGGGGGGCGCCGTTCGAGAACCTGTCCGTCGTGCCGGGCACGCCCACGTCCGCCGATGGGCAGACCACCATCCCGGTCTCGCTGAACTACACGAACAACGCCGTGTTTGAGGTCTCCGGCAATCTGACCGTCCAGGTGATCGACGACGGGTCGAACTGCGGACCGCTCGCCACGCTTCCCGTCGACACCCCCTCCGGGCACGGCTTCCTCGGCGTCGTAAACCTCACCGGGCCGTCGAGCTGCATGGTCCCCGGGGCGACGGTGTCGCCCGCGTTCCTGATCGGGCCCGTCTCCCTCCCCTTGCCCTCCGTGAGGATCCCATGACCGGCCCGCCTCCCCCGGTCGATCCCTCCCCGGTACAGTTCCCGGAGGTGTGGTCTCGGAAGCACGACCTCCCCGGCCTTCCGTGGTGCATCTCGAAGGGCCTCGCGAAGGGGATCCTGCTGATCTTCTTCGCCGTCCTTCTGCCGATCGAGATCCTCTACTCCACGTTCGGCCCCTCCGACTTTCTCCTCCACCACTCGTACTCGGAAGCGCTGCTGGCGTGGGGAGGGAGCGCGCTCGCCGTGACCTCGGCCGGGTTCACGATGTTCCAGACGACCCGGGCGTACGGCTTCTTCCGACTCGCGAACCGGGCCGCGAAGCTCACCTACCAGTACATCCTCGCGACCCTCGCGATCTTCACCCTCGGTCCGTATGCGTTCACGTGGGGAGGCGGGGCGGCCGCGGTGAGCGCCCACTTCAACTTCGCCGACATCTTCTATCTGTTCATGATCCCGACGACGATCGCCCTGATCGCCGCGTTCGTGACCTTTTACGAGGACGTGAAACACCCCGGCGAACGACTCCCCTGGGACTTCCCGATCTCCCGGCGAAAGCGCCGTCGGCGGGAGCGCGAGATGGCCCAGTACATCGGGGTTCCCCCGCCTTAGGGGCGAGAGCGCCCGCGACGGCCGGTCGGTCCCCGGAGGGGGGTCCTCCGATCGCTCCCTCGCCCCCTCGCTCGGGGTGCGCGGAGGGGGCCATGAAGCCTCCGCCCACTCTCGCCCCGCGGGCCGGGACGAAGGAACGGCGTGCGGGGAGCGCCCCGGACGCTACCGCGTCCGATCCCTCCGCCGCGAGCGCATCCGTCCCGGACCGGCGACCGAGCTCCCGCCCACCCACCGCGGGATCGCCCCCGCAGCCGGGGGCCGGACGACCCGCCGCGCCGGCCCTCGGTTACCTCCCCGCGTCCCTCGCCGTACGCCGGGGTGGCCCCTCGACCCGCTACGTCCACGTAGTGCTGACCGTCGTGGTCGTCGGGTAGGTGAGGGTCACGGAGCCGGACCCCGCGACCGGAGTCCCCGAGAGGGACTCCACGGACCACCCGTAGGTTCCCGAAGGGAGCTTGAAGGTGACGCTGGTCGACATGCTGGTCAACGTCAGGCCGCTCGGATACATCGCCACGAACCAAGCGTACGCCGGACCGGACGTGCCGGTCACCGTGATGTTCCAAACGAACGCACCGCTCAGCCCCGACTCGGTGAATCGCGCGCTCGTTCCACAGAAACTCGACGACTCCAGCGTGAGATTGTCGATCAAGACCGCCGAGTAGCCCGCGTAGTCGTAGGAGTTGGAATGGATGGTCAGCGAGGTGATGGGTTCCGACCCCTTGAAGGTAAACTCCTTCGCCGAGACGTTGGTGTAGCTGCTGATCAGGGCTTGTCCGTGCGTGGCCACGACCGTGGTGCCGTTGTAGGCCGTGGCCTTCCACTCCGGAAACACCTGACCGGTGGGCCCCGCGATCAAGAAGGGCCGGACGAAGCTCACCTGGGAGACCGGGGTGGCGAACGAGAGGGTGAACACGACGGGGGCGTTCGACCCCGTCTGCGTCAAGACGTTCGGGAGGGAGGCGGCGACGAATCCCAAGCCGCCGTAGGCGATCTCCGAATTGAGCGCAATGATGCTCGTGCCGGAGGTGGCACCGACGACGGAGATCCCATAGGAAGCGAGGTACGGGACCGCGTTGGCCGTGCCCGACGGGCTGGTGTTGATGGAGTCGAAGTTCAGGACGATCTCGCAGTTGCGGAGCGAGGACCCAGAGAGGGCCGTGAGGGTCGCCCCGTCACTCGCGGAGCGGCTCGTCACGACCGCACTCGTCCCCGGCGAAAGAACGACGAGCAGCCCGATCAGCGCCAGCACGGTCACTCCCAGCGTCATCCAACGACCTCGGTTCGAACTCATGGTACCCGGTGGGGGAGGCCCCCCGCGCGGACGGAGATTTCGTTACTTCAAACTGCCGAAACCGGCAGGAAAGGGTCCTCGGGAGCCTCATCGTGCATGGAATCGTCGCGCTCGCGGGGGGAACTCCGACGAGGGGGCTCGTTCGTCCGCGCGTTCTCCGAGGGCCTCTTCGAGGGCACGACGCACCCCTGACGGTCCAACGAGTCGAGTCTCGACCTCCGGTTCCCCCGACCGCGGCCCTCTCCGCCGAATGGCCGACCCGGCAACGCGGGCCGGGGAGAGGCTCCGACTCACCCGATCGGGTCGTAGGCCGGATTCAACGGTCTCTCCTTCGGGCCTCGATTCGTCAAAAGAGCCCCCACGAGGAGAGGGACGGCTCCGACCAGTGGCAGGTACCACCCGATGCTCGGGCCCCAAAGCGAGGAATCTCCGGCCGCGGACCCGGGACCGCACGCCGTACCGGAACATCGACCGAAGAAGCTGGTGGCCGCCGACGGAGCCCCTTCGTTGCCCGCGCTCGAACCGCCCGTTCCGGCCCCCATCTTGAGCACCGGAGGTTGGGCGACGGCCAGCACCGTCGGAGCGAGCACCGCGAACAATACCGCAACGAAGGCGAGCCAGCGGCCGAGTTGCGCACCTCCCGGATACCGAGAGAGCGACAGCAGGGCCGCGGTCAGCCCCAGGGCGGCCCCCCCCGCCACGATCCCCACGATCGCGCCGTAGAGCCATCCGAGGTTCGTTTGACCGCTCTGGGCGTACGTGCCTCCGTAGCTGAAGTTGAAGAGGGAACATCCCGCGTAGCCCTGGCACGTCACGACGATCTCGACATGATTCAGCGGGAACAGGCTGTCCGCTCCCGTGAGCGTCACCGTGCTCCC
>JASHVP010000128.1 GCA_030044475.1 Thermoplasmata archaeon
CAGCACGAGGGCGTCCCGGCAGTGGGTCCGGACCGTCGACTCCCGCGGGGTCGACCGCATCCGTTCGAAGAACTGCGTCGTCTCGACGTTGAACCCACGGCGGATCGAGCGGCGCGCGCGGGCGCCGAGGATCCGGGAGAGCTCCTCGAGGTTCATCGCCTGCAGCTCGGGGAGCGACTTTCCGCGGTACGAGAACTCGCGCTTGCGGCGCGCCTCGACCTTCTTCGCCCGCCGCGCCCTCGGCATCTACGCCCCTCCGCGCTGGGCGCGGCGCGCCCGCTTCTTCCGGGCCGAGCGCGAGAACCGCCCGACCTTGGCGCCGGGCCAGGTCCCGCTCTGCACGGTGCTCGGCCGGCCGACGTGCTGGTGCGCGCCGCCGCCGAACGGATGGTTGACCGGGTTCATCGCGACGCCGCGGACCTTGATCGGCGCACGGGCCAGCGATCGGGTCGTCCAGACCTTCTTGCCGGCCTTGATGATCGGCCGCTCCCTCCGGCCCCCGCCGCCGACGGCGCCGACCTGCGCCCGGCAGGTCCCGAGGAAGACCTTGAACGCGCCCGAGGGGAGCTGGACCGTGACCTCGTCCCCGGTGTGGGCGGTCACGAGAGCGCCCGTACCGGCGGCCCGGACCAGGCGGCCCCCGTCGAACGGCTTGACCTCGAGGTTCGAGACGAGCGTCCCGTCGGGGATGCGGGCGAGCGGCAGGATGGCGCCGCGGTCGACCTTCCCTTCGTGGATCGCGACCGTGTCGCCGGTGGCGAGCCCCGCCGAGGCGAGGATCCGGACCGTGGTCCCGCCCGGCGCGACGACCTCGGCGACCGGCGCGGTGCGCCCCGGGGCCGGGCGGATGTCGACGACCCGGGCCTCGCCGACGATCGTCGGGGCGGGATGGTAGATCGGACCGTGGTGCCGATGGCTCGGCGAGCGATACGTGCCGGTCCCGCTCCCGCGGCGCCGGGAGATGATCCGCTTTCCCATCAGAACACTCCCGCCCGGCCACCGATGTCCTCGGCCGAGAACTCCTTCGCGAAGCGGACGGTGGCGATCTTGCCGACCCGCACGATCTTCGTATTGATCTTCGCGACCTTGCACTGGTACGTCGCCTCGACCGCCCGGCGGATCTCCGCCCGCGTCGCCCGCCGATCGACGACGAACTCGAGCTTGTTCAGCCGTTCCATCTCGTCCATCGACTTCTCGGTGACGTAGGCGTGCAGGATGATCCGGTGCGTCAGCGGCTCGTCGGTCACGGGGCGGCCTCCCCGAGCCGGGCCCGGAGCGACTCGACCGCGGCGTGCGAGAAGAGGGTCAGCCGGCCCGCGGTCCCCCCGGGCGCCAGGTCCTCGGTCGCGAGCCGCTGGGCGGAGACGACCTCGACTCCGGCCAGGTTGCGGAAGCCGACCGCGCGGCCGGGGGCGCTCGTGACGACCAGGAGGCTGCGCGGGGTCCGGCGGACCCGGCCGCGGCGTCGCGCGCGGCCCGACGACCGGAGGTGCGTGCCGACCCGGGCGCGCTCGATGTCCGGCCAGAGCTCGAGCTGCCGCAGCAGGTTCCGGGCCTCGGCCGCGGTGCGGATCTCCTCGACCGGGTCGACGAGGACGACCGGAAGGTGGAGCCCCTTCGGGACCTCGTGGCCCCGGGCGGCCGCGAGCTTCGCCTCGCGCGTGGCCGCGAGGGCGGATCGGAAGGCCAGCTGCCGCTCCTTGCGATTGATCTTTTTCGCCCAGATCCGATCCACCCTCGGGGGATGCGCGGGTCGCCCGCCGACGGTGTTCGGGGCTTGGGCGCCGGTCATCGAGTCCATGAGCCGGGGCGTCCGCGCGACGCCCCGCCCCTTGCCGGACCACTCGACCGAGTGGCGCAACCCCGCCGTCGGACTGGTGCCGTACGGCTGGCGTCGGTGGGACTGTGCGGCGACGACCGCCCGCTGGATCAGGTCCGGGCGGACCGGCTGGGAGAAGGCGAGCGGGAGGGAGACCGTCGCCCCGGGCTTGCCCTCGAGGTCGACCACGTGCACCCGGTGATGGGGCGTCGCGTGCTCGGGGAGGGCCGGAGCGTCGGGCGTCATGCTCCCTGCTTCGAACGGGTGCTGAGATAGCGGAGGTCGACCTTCTCGACCGTCGCGACGCGGCTGCGGATGGGGGCGCGGAAGCGGAGCAGCCGCTTCGCCGGACCCGGCAGGGAGCCGTGCAGGACGAGGCAGGCGCTGCGCACCTCCCCGTAATGCGGGAAGCCACCCTGCGGGGTGATCGGGTCGCTGCGGGGGTCTCGGACGATCTTGAGCACGCGCAGGTTGTACTGCGTGCGCCGGTGGTAGCCCTGCTGGCCCGCCTGCGGGATCCGGTACGTGACGAAGCTCGGGTTGTGGGGCCCGAGCGTGCCGATCATGCGGCGGTGCTTCGAGTTCTTGCGGGGCTGGAGCTTAACGCCCCACCGTTGGATGTGGCCCTGGAAGCCGAATCCCTTCGTGACGCCGACCACGTCCACGAACTCGCCTTCCTTGGTGAGGGAGTCGGCGCCGAGTTCGGTCCCGAGCTGCTTCAACGCGAAGGCGCGGCGCTCGTCGAACTTCTCCCCGGCCACGCGCACCTCGAAGAGGGTCGGCGACTTCGACGGGACCCCCGTGAGCAGCTGGGGCTGCGTGTAGACGATGAGACGGACCTCGTCCCCCGGCGCGGCGCCGAACCGCTCGAGGGCCGCCGGTTCGCTCGCGGGATGCGGGGGGATCCGCCGGTCGAGCTCCTCGATCAGTCCGGACCCCCAGACCTCGGCGACGACCCGCGAGCCGTACGGGTGGCGGGCGTAGACGCGGGCCCCGGCCACCCGCAGCGGAGGGACTTCGACGACGGTGACGGGGACGGCGACCTCCTGCCCGGCGGTCGTCGACCGCTTCCGATAGTCGACGATGAAGGCGTGGGTCATCCCCACCTTGAATCCGGCGAACCCCTCGACGGTCGGCGCCTTCGGGCCGGTCGGCCACGAACGGACGCGCGGAAGGGGACGCGCCGAGCGGGACCGGGGGGAGAAGCCGAGCGAGCCTCGGCGCGGGCGATGGCGGGCCATGGGTCGATAGGGGGTGCTGCCTCCGGTGGGGACGGGGGAGAAAGGTGCCCTATATAAGGGCTCGCGCGGCGCGCTCGCCGGTGGACGATTTCTCCTCGAAGAATCGCGTTCCGGCACGGGTGCGCTCGGACGCGCGCGTAGAGAGGGGCACGTCGGCCCGTGGCCGCGGGCCGCGCGGGTTCGCGGCCCCAACCGTTATGCGGAAGGCGCCCTCGACGGGACCGGTCGTTCCTCCGTGCAGGCATTCGTCAAGGCCACGCGCGGCCCGGGCGGAGAGATTCGTACGGTCCCGGACCCGTCGCCGGGGGAGGGGGAGGTCCTCGTCGCGGTCCGGGCGAGCTCCGTCTGCGGGACCGACATCCACCTCTGGCAGTGGAACGCGTGGGCCCAGTCCCGGGTCCGTCGGGTCCCGTTCATCCTCGGACACGAGCTGAGCGGGGAGGTGGTGCGCCTCGGACCCGGCGTGAAGAGCCTCGCCGTCGGCGACCACGTGTCGGCCGAGACCCACATCGCTGACGGGACCTGCGTCCAGTGCCGCACCGGCCGGATGCACATCTGCGCCCACGTCGAGGTGCTGGGCGTCGACCGGGACGGGGTGTTCGCCGAGTACGTCGTCCTCCCCGAGATGAACGCGTGGAAGAACGACCCGGCGCTCGACCCGACGCTGGCGTCGATCCAGGAGCCGCTCGGCAACGCCGTGCACTCGCTGCTCCCCGAGGGCGCGCCGGCGGACCTGGCGGGCGCGTCGGTGCTCGTCACCGGCTGCGGTCCGATCGGGCTCCTCGCGATCGTCGTCGCCCGCCTGCTCGGCGCGCGCCGCGTCTACGCGACGGAGGTGAACCCGCTCCGCAGCGACCTCGCGCGGCGCATGGGAGCCGACCGCGTGTTCCACCCGGTCGAGGAGGGGGCGGGCGTGCTCCGGACGATCCGGGAGGAGACCGACGGCCACGGGGTCGACGTCGCCGTGGAGATGTCGGGCCACCCCGCGTCGCTGCGACTCGCGTTCGACGCGTTGACGCCCGGCGGCCGGGTCTCCCTGCTCGGCCTGTACGACTCCGACGCGTCGTTGAACTTCGACGACGCGATCATCTTCCGGGCCGCCCGGGTCTACGGGATCTTCGGCCGTCGCATGTTCGCGACGTGGTACCAGGTTCGGGGACTGCTGGCGCGCGAGGAGCTCCGGTCCAAGATGGCGGAGATCATCACCCACCGGGTCCCGATCCGCGAGCTGCCGCGGGCGATGGAGCTGGTCGCCTCGCAGCAGGCGGCGAAGGTCTCGCTGGAGGCGAAGTGGTGACGGCGCGCGACCCGACCGGGTTCCTCGGTCAGGAGTACCGCGAGCTGGTCGACGCGCAGGCGAACTGGACGCTCCACGAGCTCGCGGGACCGAGCACGCCCTGGTGCACGATCGACGGCCGCAAGGTGCTCATGTTCTGCTCGAACAACTACCTCGGCCTGTCGAACCATCCGCGCCTGCGCGCGGCGGCCGAGGAGGCGATCCGGACCCATGGGGTCGGGTCCGGCTCGGTCCGCTCGATCGCCGGGACGATGGACCTCCACCTCGACCTGGAACGCCGGCTGGCGAAGTTCAAGGGGTCGGAGGCGTCGCTCGTCTACCAGAGCGGATTCGCGACGAACGCCGGGCTCATCCCGCAGCTCGTCGGCGACGGGGACCTCGTCGTCAGCGACGAGCTGAACCATGGCAGCATCATCGACGGCGTCCGCCTCTCGCGGGCCGAGCGGGCGGTGTACCACCACGCCGACCCGGCGGACCTCGCCCGCGTGCTCGACGCGGCCGAGGAGCACCGTCCGGAGTACCGCCGGATCCTGGTGATCACCGACGGCGTGTTCTCGATGGACGGCGACATCGCTCCCCTCGACCGGATCGCCGCGGAAGCGGCGAAGCACGGCGCGATGGTGTACGTCGACGACGCCCACGGGGAAGGGGTCCTGGGGGAGGGCGGTCGCGGGATCGTCTCGCATTTCGGACTCGGGCGGGACCGCGTCCACGTCGAGATGGGGACGTTCTCGAAGGCGTTCGGGGTCGTCGGGGGGCACATCTCGGGGTCGCGCGCGTTGGTCGACTTCGCGTTCAACCGATCGCGGACCTGGCTCCTGAGCGGCTCGGCCCCTCCCCCGGTCGCGGCGGCCTGCCGCGCGGCGATCGACGTGCTCGAGAACGAGCCGGAGCACATTCGGCGGCTCTGGTCGCACACGAAGCGGTTCCAGTCGACGATGCGCGACCTCGGCTTCGACCTGGGGGCGAGCGCGACCCCGATCACCCCGGTGATGGTCGGAGAGAACGCCGTCGCGCGCCGGCTCTCCGCGCGGTTGCTCGACCTCGGGGTCTTCGCGCTGCCGATCGTCTACCCGATGGTCGCGAAGGGGAAGGCGCGGATCCGCACGATCATGAACGCCGCGCTCACGGACGACGACGTCGGCCATGCGATCGCCGCGTTCGAGACCGCCGGCCGCGAGCTCGGTCTCCTCTGACGGGCCGTTCCCCGTCGGCCAGCGAGTTACCCGGCCCGCCTTGCGGGCGTAAATAGGGGAACGGACTTCGACGGGAGGAGGCACCCGTGGACGGCACTGTCCCTCCCGTCGCGCCGGGACCGGCCCGACCGCCCCGGCTCTGGACCGTGGAGGAGGCGAACGCCCGGCTCGAGGAGCTCGGCGACCTCCTTCCGCAGCTGAAGGGCTGGGTCGTCCGCCTGGGGGAGGTCCACGCGGAGGTCGGCCGCCTCTCCGAGTTCTGGGGGCGCGACGTCGACGCCCCCGACCACGCCGACCACGATCTCAAGGTCCGTCTCGATGCCGAATGGAAGAACCTGACGCGCCGGCTGGAGGAGTCGGTCGCCGGGCTGCGGGCCGAGGGGATCGAGGTCAAGCAGATCGAGAGCGGGCTCGTCGACTTCTACGGGCTCGTCGACGGCGAGGTGGTGTTCCTCTGCTGGCGGCGCGGCGAGCCGGCGGTCGAGTACTACCATACGCTCGACGGCGGGTTTCGCGGACGCCGCCCGCTCCCGACGCGGGGCCGCTCGGCGACCGCCCGGGCCGCCCGGTCGGGCGCCTAGCGCGCCCTCGGGGGACCGGGGTCCGACCGTGACGTCGACGCACACCTATCGGGTCACGGTCCGCTGGACCGGCGACCTCGGCGAGGGGACGCGCGAGTACCGGGCCTACTCCCGCGACCACGTCGTCGAGTCCGACGGCCGCCCGTCCGTCCCGCTCACGTCGGGGCTCAGTCCGCGGAGCGACGCGCACCGCTACACGCCGGACGACCTGCTCGTGGCGGCCCTCTCCTCGTGCCACATGCTCTGGTACCTGCACCTCTGCTCGACGGCGGGCGTGATCGTCCGCTCGTACCGCGACGACGCGGAGGGCGTCCTCGAGATCGGTCCGGACGGCGGCGGGCGGATGACGTCGGCGACCCTCCGTCCGACCGTCGGCATCGAGGCCGGCTCGCTGGAGACGGCGCGCGCGCTCCACGACGAGGCGCACCACAGATGCTTCGTCGCGAACTCGGTCCGCTTTCCGGTCGCGTGCGAGCCGACGGTCCAGCGCGTCCCGGACCCCGCGGCGGTCCCCGGCTAGGGGTCCGGTTCCACCGCCGGGCCCGTCTGCGCCATCTCGACGGCGCGCAGCGCCAGGGTGAAGGCCCCGAACGCCCCCGCGATGGCCGCCCCGATCAGGACGATCGGGAACACGGCATCGAGCGAGAGGAAGTGAACGACCAGCGGCGCCGCGATCCCCGCGCCCCCGCCGACCACGCCGACGGCGGGTCGGTCCGCCCGGACGGTGATGAGGGCGGCGAATCCGGCGACGAGCGCGACGATCCCGAGCAGGACGGTCGCGCCGCCGATCGCGGCGAGGAACGTCTCGAGGTCCGGGAAAGGGCTCAGGGTGGTCAGGGTGCCGTTCCCCGACGACCCGGGGACCAGGGTGATCGACAGGCCCGTCGTGCCGGCATCGTACCCCGGCGAGGCGAACGTGTCGACGGTCGCGGGGGCGTAGCCGGTCAGCGTCACGTTCAGCGAGATCCCGCCGCTCGGCACATTCGAGAACGAGAACGCCCCGCTCGGTCCGAGCGTCGCCCGGACGGTTCGGTTCCCCTCTTCGGTCAGGACCACGAGCGCCCCGGCCGCGGGGACTGGCCCGCCGAACGTCTGTCGGGCGACCGTGCCGCTCACGGTGTAGCTGCCCGGTCCGGCGGCGAGGACGCCGTCGTACGCGAGCCAGCCGCCGAAGACGGCCGCGACGACCGTCACGACGACGAGGGCGGCCGCGGCCGCCCCGCGCGCGCGCCATTTGGGGATCCGCGGCGGCGGGAGATTGGGGTAAAGGCCCGGGAGCACTTCCCAGCTGTAGAGCGGGGGCAGGTCGCGCGGGACCACGACCGGTACGGGACGTTG
>JASHVP010000129.1 GCA_030044475.1 Thermoplasmata archaeon
TCGAAGTAGCTGACCGTGACGCCGCCCGCGTTCGCGAGGATGTCCGGCAGCACGGTGATCTTCTTCTCGAAGAGGACCTTGTCCGCCTCGGGGAGCGTCGGGCCGTTCGCGGCCTCCGCGACGATCTTCGCCTTGACGTTGCCCGCGTTCTTGCCGGTCAGCTGGTTCTCGAGCGCGGCGGGGATCAGGACGTCCGCCTTGACCTCGAGGATCTCCTCGTTGGAGATCGGCTTCGACCCGGGGAACCCGACGACCGACCCGGTCTTCGCCTTGTGGGCCTCGACGGCCTTCGGGTTCAGTCCGTCGGCCTTCTGGATCCCGCCCTTCGAGTCGGAGACCGCGACGATCGTCGCGCCCTGCTCATCGTGGAGGATGTTCGCCGCGACGCTCCCCGCGTTGCCGAACCCCTGGACCGCCACCGTCCCGCCCTTGACGCGGACGCCCGCGTCCTTCGCCGCCTCGCGGATGACGTAGGCGCAGCCCCGGCCGGTCGCTTCGCCCCGGCCCTCGCTCCCCCCGAGCGAGATCGGCTTGCCCGTCACGACGCCCGGGACGCTGTAGCCCCGCTGCATCGAGTACGTGTCCATGATCCACGCCATCGTCTGGCTGTCGGTGTAGACGTCGGGCGCGGGAATGTCGATCTCGGGCCCGATGATCCCCGAGATCTCGCTCGCGTAGCGCCGGGTGAGCCGTTCGAGCTCGCCCTTCGAGAGGTGCTTCGGGTCGCAGATGACGCCGCCCTTCGCTCCGCCGTACGGGATGTTGACGACGGCGCACTTCCAGGTCATCCAGGCGGCGAGCGCCCGCACCTCGTCGAGGGAGACCTGCGGGTGGTAGCGGATCCCGCCCTTGGTGGGGCCCCGGGCCATGTTGTACTGCACCCGGTACCCGGTGTACACCCGGTACGAGTTGTCGTCCATCCGGACCGGGAAGTTGACGGTCAACTCCCGCTTCGGGTGCTTCAGCACCTCGCGGGTGCCGCCGTCGAGGGAGAGAAGGTCGGCGACGATGTCGATCTGCTGCTTGGCGGTCTCGAACGGGTTGATGGAAGATCCGTTGTTCGGCATAGAGGGCCTCGCCCGAGCGATGGACCTGCGCTGGGCTACTTGAACGTAACGTCAACTCTGTGACGGTGACGCACGGGGCTCCGCGGGACCGACCGGGGACCCCCGGTCGCGAACGGTCGCCAGCCGCCCTCGGGCATCGGCTCCCGACCCCGTCGGCCAACGATCCACGCCCCGCGTCCGGATTCCACCCGGCCGATCTCGGTGAGCCGGCCCCCGGACCTCCGCACCGCCGCCCGGGCCGCCCTCCATCGGCGCCGCGGGATCGCGGCGAGCAGCTCGTAGTCCCCTCCGAAGAAGCCAACGGAGCGACGGGCGGCCGCGCTCGCCCGACGGGCGACGTCCGCGACCCACGGAAGCCGGGCCTCGTCGATCACGACGGCGACGCGGCTCGCCGCCGCCAGGAGGTGCGCGCTGTCGGCCAGTCCGTCGGACGTATCGAGCATCGCGTCCGCGAACCGGCCGAGCGCGATCCCCTCGGCGACCCGGGGACGGATGTCGAGGAGGCCGACGGGCGCGTCCCGCGCGCCCGCTCGAAGCCGTTGCTCCGCGGCGCCGCCGCGGCCGACCTCGCCGGTCGTGGCGAGGAGGTCGCCCGGCCGGGCCCCGGTGCGGGGAGCGAGGCGGTCGGCCCAGCCCCACCCGACGACCGTGCTCACCACCGTCCGGACCGGCGACGGCTTCGTATCCCCGCCGATCACATGCGCCCCGACGCGCGCGGCCGCCCGTTCCGCCCCGAGCACGACGGCCTCCACCCACGCCGCGGGACTTCCGGGAGGGACCAGGACGGCCAGCAATACCGCCCGGGGCTGCGCTCCCTTCGCCGCCGTGTCGGAAAGGCTGACCCCGGCCGCGGCCGCCCCGACGCGGAGCGGCGGGGCCTCGGGGAGGAAGTGGGTGCCCTCGACGAGCGAGTCGGTCGTCAGGACCGCGACCCGGCCCGGCGGAGGGCGGAGCGCGGCCGCGTCGTCTCCGATCGGGAGCAACCCGGCCCGTCCCGCGGGGAGCGTCCGGGCGAGCCGGGCGACGAGCTCGCGCTCGCCGATCGTCCGCGCCCTCCGGCCCGGCGCGCCCATCGACCTACGGATACGGGAGGAACTCCTTCCCGAGGAGCTCCCGGCCAAGGATGATCCGCATGATGTTGAGGCCGCCCTCCGCTCCGACCAGGTAGCTCATCACGCCGCGGAGCCCGAGCTCGAGGCCGACGTCCTTCGTGTACCCCGCGGCTCCGAACCACATCATCACCCGCTTCACGCACTCGAACGCGATCGGGGGGGCCGTCAGCTTCACGGCCGCGACGGCCCGGTCGACCTCCGACCGGTGCGAGTGATCGCCCTGCAGGGTGTACGTGTCGAGGAGCCAGGCCGCCCGACGGCATTGCCACTTCACGGCCTCGACCTGGGTGAACAGGTCGACCAGCTCGAACTGGATCCCCTCGAACTTGGCGAGCGGGGCGCCGAAGGCGGACCGCTCCTTGATGTACGCCATCCCGGTCTCGAGGGCCCGCTCCGCCGCGCCGATGCAGGCCGCGCTGACGAAGGTCCGCGCGACGGAGAACCCTTCCATCGCGACCCCGAACCCCTTGCCCTCGGGCCCGACGAGGTGGGCCGCGGGGACCCGTGCGTCCGCGTAGGTGAGGCCGCCGGTCGAGATTCCCATCCGGCCCATGTTCTGGAACCGCTGCGTCGCGATCCCGGGGGAGTTCGTCGGGACGTAGAGGAAGTTGAACCCTCCCTCCGCCGACTTCGTGAGCGTCAGGTGGCCGCCGCCCAGCGACTTCGCCTCCTCGACGCCGGAGACGAACGCCTTCTCGCCCCGGAGGACGAACCCGTCCCCGTCGCGGTGAGAGGTGGTGCGCATCCCCGCCAAGTCGCTCCCTCCGGTGGGCTCGGTCGTCGCGATCCCGAGGAAGGCGTTCCCGGCGCAGACCGGGGGGAGGACCTCCCGTTTCACGCCCTCCGAGCCGTGCCGCGCGAGGATGTGGCCCCAGCCCGCCTCCAGCAGGAAGAACACCGCGGTCGCCATCGAGAAGTCGCCCCGTCCCACTTCCTCGGCGGCGAGCTCGGTCAGGACCGCGGACGCCCCCATCCCACCGTACTCCTCCGGCACCGGCATCGCCAGCAGCCCGAGGTGGGCCATCTCGCGGAGCACCTCCGCGGGGATCCGGCCGTCCGCGTCGATCCGCTTCTCGTGGGCGCGGAGCACGCGGTCACCGAACTTCCGGACCGCGGTCTGGAACGCCTCCTCCTCGTCGGTCAGCCGGAAGTCCATGGGTCGCGGCGTGGGACCTCTCCCGGGGGAAAAAGCGTTCGGGGGGCGCCCGCCGGCGACGCGAGCGCTTTATGGATGGACCGCTCCGCAGGGAGGAGGAGCGGCACGTGAAGGTCCGGGTCGCCGTCAACGGGTTTGGGACCATCGGGAAGCGCGTCGCGGACGCGATCGCCCGGCAGCCCGACATGACGCTCGTCGGCGTCACCAAGACCCGCCCGAGCTTCGAGGCCGGACGCGCCCGCGAGAAGGGGTACCCGCTCTTCGTCGCCGGGTCGGCGGACGTCGCCGAGTTCGAGAAGGCCGGCCTGCCGGTCGCGGGTACCCTCGCCGACCTCCTCGGGAGGGTCGACCTCGTGGTCGACGCCGCCCCCGACAAGGTCGGGAAGGAGAACCGACGACTCTACGAGGCCGCCGGCGTGAAGGCGATCTTCCAGGGTGGCGAGAAGGCGGACGTCGCGGAGGTGTCGTTCAACGCCCTCGGCAACTTCGCGGCCGCACGCGGGAAGCGGTTCGTCCGGGTCGTCTCCTGCAATACCACCGGCCTCGCCCGCGCCGCCTCCGTCCTTCGGCCGGCGTGGGGGATCGGCCGCTGGGACGCGACGCTGGTGCGGCGGGCGTCGGACCCGGCCGAGTCGAAGAAGGGGCCGATCAACGGCATCCTGCCGACGTTCCATCTCCCGTCCCACCACGGGCCGGACGTCCGGACGATCTTCCCGGACCTTCCGATCGCGACGACCGCCGTCGTCGTCCCGACGACCCTCATGCACGTGCACGTCAATCACGTCCGCCTCGAGCGCGCTCCGGCGGACGTCGCGGAGGTGCTCGCGGCGTTCCGACGGACCCCCCGGTTCCACCTGTTCGCCCCCTGGGAACGGGTCGACGGGACCCCGCAGGTGATGGAGTATGCCCGCGACCGGGGGATCGGGTTCAACGACATGATGGAGAACGTGATCTGGGAGGACGGGGTCCGGCTCGACGACCGCGACCTGTACTTCTTCCAGGCGATCCACCAGGAGTCGATCGTGGTCCCGGAGAACATCGACGCGATCCGGGCGATGTTGGACCTCGCCCCGGACGCGGCGACCTCGATCGCGCGGACCGACCGGGCGCTCGGACTCGCGCCGGCGTAGCGTCGCGCCCCGCCCCGCCCTCGGCCGCGACCCCAACCATCAAATAGCGGCCCCCGCTCGCGCGCCGCACATGTACTATCTGGACCACCGGCGGGACGTCGTCCGGATCCCGCCGGAGCGGCTCGGCCCCGAGCTGGCGAACGTCCTGACGGAGCTCGCCCAGCAGCAGTTCGAAGGGAAGCTCGTCGACGGGCAGAACCTCGCGGTGACGATCCGCGAGGTCCGCCCGATCGGCGAGGGGCACATCATCCACGGCGACGGCGGCGTCTACCAGGAGGTCGAGTACGAGGCCCTCCTCTTCCGGCCCGAGATCCAGGAGGTCGTGGAGGGGGCGGTCGTCGAGATCCGGAAGTTCGGGGCGTTCGTCCGATTTGGACCGCTCGACGGCCTCCTCCACGTCTCGCAGATCATGGACGACCGGGTGAACATCGACGAGCACAATCAGCGGCTCGTCGGGGTCGAGTCGAAGAAGGATCTCAAGGTCGGCTACAAGGTCCGGGCGAGGGTCGTCTCGCTCTCCCTCTCCGAGATCTCCCCGCGCGACAGCCGGATCGGCCTCACGATGCGGCAGCCGGCGCTCGGACGGTTCGAGTGGATCGTCGACGCCCACAAGCGCGCCGACGAGAAGTCGGGGAAGCGGCCGGCCCCCGCGGGCGGCAAGAAGGTGCCGGCGAAGCCCGCCGCGAAGGAGCCGGCGGCGGCCGGATGAGACGATGCTCAACCTCAAGGCGTGCAAGAACTGCAACACGATCACCGAGGCCGCCAAGTGCCCCCGGTGCGGCGGCGAGACGTCGCGCGAGTGGCAAGGGTACCTCATCGTGATCGACCCCGAGAAATCCGAGATCGCCCGGAAGATGGGGATCCATGCCGCCGGCCGGTACGCGCTCCGCGTCAAGTGACGATCGCGCCTGGGCGGTCCCCGCGTCGCTGCGAGCGACCCTCGCCGAGCGGTACGGACCCGTCTTCTCCGGCGCGGAGGCGGATCGCCGGCTGCGGGCGCTGGGCACCTTCGGCGCGTGCGGCGACCGGGTCACCGCGCGGGCGATCGAGCTCGACCACCTTCCGCTCGTCGGCATCGTCGACCTCAAGACCCGGCGCCACGAGCCGGTCGACCCCGCCGTCTTCCGGCCGCTCGCAGCCCGCGGGCACCGGCGGGTCCGGAACCCTCCCGGCCTCCTGACCGAAGCGCTCCGGGCCGCCGTGCGCGAGATGGTCGACGGCGGCGGTGGGCTCCTCGAGGTCGACGGCGAGGAGGACCTGGGGTCGCTCGCGCTCGTCGAATCGCTTCCCGCCGGAGCGACCGTTATATACGGCATCCCAGGTGAGGGGGTCTCCTTCGTCCGCGTCGACGCGGCCGCGAAGGAACACGTGCGGCATCTGATCGCGCAGATGGAAGTTCGGAGGATCCCCGATGGAGATCACGATCGTTGAGCAGCGGCCGAACCCGCTGCTCCACCGGGCCGAGGTACGGTTCGAGGTCGCGCACGCGACGGCCGCCACCCCGACGCGCGACCAGGTGCGGACCGAGCTCGCCAAGCTCGTCAAGGCCCCGAAGGACCGCGTGATCGTGGAACGGATGCGGGCCCGCTACGGAACCGCGGTCACCCGCGGCGACGCGCACGTCTACGACTCGGCCGACCGCGCGAAGTCGACCGAACGCTCCCATATCCTCGTCCGGAACGGGCTCAAGGAGAAGGTCGCCAAAGGGCCCGCGGCGGCCGCGGCGCCCGCGGCTCCGGCGGCGGAGGCTCCCCCCACGCCCGCCCCGCCCGTGGACGCGAAGGAGTGACTCGGGTGGCCAAGGCGCGCGTCGGCCTGTACGAGGCCAAGGGAGAGTCGCTCACCCGCACCCACAAGTCGTGCCCGAAGTGCGGGCCCGGCACGTTCCTGGCCGAGCACGCCGACCGCCGGTCGTGCGGCCGCTGTGGCTACTCCGAGTCGAAGGCGGCCCCGCCCGTGAAGGCAAAGGTCGGCAAGTCGCCCTGACCCGGGACCCGGAGCGTCCCGTCGGGGTCCCAGGCGCGCGGACCGATGCCGGACCTCGCGCGACGGACGACCTTCGGCCAGGACGCCGAACGGTACGATCGGGCTCGGCCCGGCTACCCGTCGGACCTGTTCAGGGACCTCGCCGGGGCCGGCGCGATCCCCCCGGGCGGCCAGGTCCTGGAGGTCGGGTGCGGCACCGGTCAAGCGACGCGAGAGCTCCTCCGCCGGGGCTACCGGGTCGACGCGGTCGAGCTGAGCCCGACCCTCGCCGACCTGGCCCGACGCCGGCTCGAGGGGGCGGGCCCGTTTCGCGTCTGGGTCGGGGCGTTCGAGGAGTGGGTTCCGGCGGCCCGCGACTACGACGCCGTCGTGGCCGCGGCCGCATTCCACTGGGTCGACCCCCGCGTCCGCTACGAGCGGGCCGCGGCCGTCCTCCGACCGGGCGGGGTCCTCGCCCTCCTCGACACGCACCACGTCGCCGGCGGGGACCGGACGTTCTTCGAACGGTCGCAGACGTGCTACGAAGCGCACTGGCCGGGGATCGAACCGGGATTCCGGCTGCCGGAGGCGGCCGACGTCCCACGCGGGTGGCCCGACCTGGAGTCGTCGGAACGCTTCCTCGCGCCGGTGGTGCGGACCTACCGGTGGGAGCGCCCGTACCGAACCGCGGAGTATCTCGAGTTGCTGCGCACGTACTCGGACCACGCGAGCCTGCCGGAGGACGCTCGGGAGCGACTGCTGACCTGCCTCGGGCGGACCATCGACGCCGAGTTCGGCGGGACGGTCCGCAAGGCGCACCTCACCGAGCTCCTCCTCGCCCGACGGAATCGCTCGGACGGGTCCGCGCCCGACGACGGCGGCTCGGCGCGCGGGCGCCGCGTTACGTCAGGTACCACGCCCACGCGAAGGCCAGGACCACGGTCCAGAGCGCGAGGAACGCGATCGGCAGCACTTCCGTTAGGCGCGACGGGTTGATCCGATCCATCCACGAGATCTCGCGACTCCGGGCGAAGCGACGGTCGTGCACGGTGTAGGGCCGGAGCAGGTTGACCGAGACGACCTCCTTCGATCGGAGCGTCACGCCGCCGGGCAGTTCGCCGTCGAGCGGCGGCGTCTGGTCCTCGAGCCGGCGGGCCGCTTCGCGCCAGAGGGCCAT
>JASHVP010000130.1 GCA_030044475.1 Thermoplasmata archaeon
CGGTTCGGCGGGCGCGGGCGCTCCCGCCGGTCCGGACGGCGACGACGCCGATGGCGCCTCGGCGGCCGGGGGAGTCCGGGGACGCGGCCGTCGGCGATTGAGGGCGATCAGCCCTCCCAGGAGCACGATGACGCCCACCCCGATCGCCGCCACGACCCACCATGGGAACGTCGAGGTCGAGCTGCTCGACGGGGGCGGGGGCCCGGGCGCCGTCGCGTTCACGGTGAACAGGATCGAGGCGGCCGAACCGCCGGCCATGACCGTCACGAAGTAGTCCCCGACCTGCGCTCCCTTCGGCACCTGGAAGGTGCAGGAGAAGGCGCCGTTGGAGTCGGTGTCCCCCGCGCAGAGCACGATCGAGGAGGTGAGGGTCAGGGTGTAGCTCGCGTTGCTCGCGAGCCCGGTCCCGGAGGCCGTGACGTTCGCGAGCACCGGCGCCGCCCCCGTGGACAGAAGCAGGGTCGGGGCGACGGCCAGGTCGACGAGGCGGAGCCAACCGCCCTCCGTGACCGTGATCGCGTGCGTTCCGTTGGGGGCCCCCGGTACCCGGAACGTGCAACTGAACGTGCCGAGCACCGTGGTCGTGGTCCCGCCGCAGAGGGGAGTCGAGGCGTTCCAGCTGACCGAGACGGCGGCGGTTCCGTCGAATCCCGTTCCGGACGCGGTGACCCGCCCACCGACCGGGGCCACGCTCAGGTTGAGGGCGGCGGAGGGGACGACCGAGAACGACGTCGTCGCGGACGAGGTGCCGCCGGTCAGTCCGACCTGATGCGCCCCGGCCACGGTCGACGGCACGGTGAAGGTGCAGTTGTAGTCGCCGTTCGGGGACGACGTCGACGGACCCGTACACGGCAGCGTGCTCGAGTCCCAGCTCGCTGCGACGGACACGGCGGCCTCCAGACCCGTGCCGCGGACCGTGACCGGGTCGTTCACGACCCCGGTGCCGGGGCTCACCGCCGCGGACGGTTCGACCGTGAACACCGCCGTCGCGAAGTCGACCCCGTCGGACCCTCCGACCGTCGTGGCCCCCGCCGGGGACGCCGGGACGACGAACCCGCAGCTCGCGCTGCCATCGGCTCCCGACGCCCCGGTGCAGATCGAGCTGCCCGCCCAGGAGACCTCGACCGACGACGACGCCGCGAAGCCGAGCGCGTCGACGGTCACGGACGTCCCGACCGGCCCCTGGGTCGAGTTGAGCGACAGCGACGGGGTCACCTCGAAGACGGCCGTCGGGGCGAAGTTGCTTTGGGCGACCGTCAAGGTGTGGTTGCCGGCCGGCGCGGCCGGCACGAAGAAGACGCAGGCGAACTCCCCGCTGGTATCGGTCGTGCCTTCGCAGACCGCGAACGTCGCATTCCACTGGAGGGTGTACGGGGCGCTCGCCCCGAGACCGCCCGCGTTCGCCGAGGCCAGGTCGCCGACCCCCCCGGAGCCGGGGGTCAACGACAGCACGGACGTCACGTCGAACTGGGCGACCGCGACCAGGATGCCGTTCCGCGAGACGTCGATGTAGTAGGTGCCGCCCGCCGTGGACGGCACGGCGATCGTGACCTCCCCGGGGACGTTGCCACTCCCGTCGGTCGTGAAGCTGGTGGAGCCTCCGGACGGACACGCCGCGACCGCCGGCTCGAAGCAGTAGGCGTACGATGTGTCGGCGAGGTACTGCGCGCCGGAGAGACCGATCGAGGTCCCCGCCGGGCCGCCGGACGGGTCGAGGACGAGAGTCGCGGTCGTGATCGTGAAGGGGGCCGAGGCGACGTAGCTACCGGACTCCGAGACGTCGACGTAGTACTGACCGGCCGCGACGCTGGGCGCGGTCAGGTTCGTGTGGGCCGGGATGTTCCCGTTCGTGTCGGTCAGGAACGCGGAGCCGGTCGGGCAGGCCGAGATGTTCGCCTGGAGGCAGGCGGTATAGAACGTCGAACCGAGGAACCCGGACCCCGTCAGCATGATCGAGGTGGAAGGGACGCCGCCCGCCGGACTGACGGAGAGCGCCGGAGCGACGGTGTAGGTCACCGTCGGGGCGAAGCTGCCCTCTTCGACGGTGATCGTGTGGGCCCCTTGGGGGGCGCCGGGGACGGTGAACGTGCACGAGAGGCTCCCCAGGGTGTCCGTCGACGCCGTGCAGACGGTCGTGGTCGAGTTCCAGAGGACGGAGAACGCGGACGACGCATCGAATCCCGCGCCGGCCACCGTCACGGACCGACCGACGTTCCCTGCATTGGGGCTGATCGAAGCGCGCGGCGAGATCGAGAACGTGGCGACCGGCGCGTTCGACGCTTCGGTCGCGGTCACCTGATGGGTGCCCGCCGGCGCGGCCGGGACGGTGAACGAGCAGCCGAATCCGCCGGTGGCGTTCGTCGTTCCCGCGCACAGCGTCGTCGACGAGTTCCAGGTGACCGTGTACGAGGCGGACGCGTCGAATCCGGCCCCGCTGGCCGAGGCGGTCGACCCGACCGTTCCACTGACCGGGGCGACCGACACGTCGGGGACGACCGAGAAATCCGCGGACGCCGAATTCGTCCCATCGGAGACCGTGACCAGGTTGTCCCCGGCCACGGCCGCCGGGACCGTGAACGTGCACGAGAAGTCCCCGTGCCCGTCGCTCGAGAGCCCGCCCGCGCTGCAGGTCGAGACCGGAGCCCCGGCGAACGAGAGGCTCAGGGCGGTCAGGGCGGCGTATCCGGCCCCGCTCGCGGTCAGCGCGGTCCCGACGACCCCGCTCTCGGGGGAGAGCCCGACGTTCGGGGGACCGACCACGAACGCGGCGGTCGCATTGTTCGTGCCGTCGCTTGCCGTGACATTGTAGGTCCCCGCGGGGACCACGGGCACCGGGAACGTGCAGTTGAACCCGCCCGTCGCGTTGGACGTCAGTGAACCGGCCGAGCAGGCGCCGATCGCGCTTCCGCCGAACTTGAGCGAGATGGGGGACGCCGGCGCGAAGCCCACCGCCGTGGCGTCGGCCGCGCTCTGAACGGTCCCGCTCGCGGGCACCACCGACAGCGACGGCGGAAGGATCACGTACGTCACGTTCGACTCGTTCACGCCGTCGGTGGCGTTGATGAGATACGAGCCGGACGGGAACACCGGAACCGTCAGCACGCAGCTGAAATTGCCCGTCGCGTTGGTGAGCAGTCCGCCGGCACTGCACGACGTGACGGAAGCGGTCCCGAACGTCAGCGTGATCGAGGCGGCGGGGGCGAACCCCCCCCCGGTGACGTTCGTCATGGATCCGACGTAGCCCGTGGCCGGGGTCGCATTGATCGAGGAGTTGCCGGCGGTGCCAGGGTAGGGCGGGATCGAGCTTGCGACGAGCCCCATCCCGGAGGTGGGGGCGAGCCGGACGGGGGTTCCGGAACTGAGCACTGTGGCCGCGGCCACGGTACTCGTCAGAAGGGCCACGGTCAGCCCGACCAGCAGGGCGGCCCGAACCGCGGTCATCGCGATCCTCGAGCGGCCGACCGGCGTGTGGGACGACCCCCCGATCGCGCGGATTCGATGCTGGCGTGTCACAGCGGTTCCACGACTTCGCCGAGTAGCACCGGTGGGCCGGTGTCGGAGAATAGACGGGGGGTTTCCGAAGATAAACTCTTGGAGCGCGGTTATTCGTCGGGGGCGGTCGACCCGGGGTCCGGCGGTTTAGGGGCTCCCCGGGCCGGGCGCGGACGGGGGCGGCTGCAGCGCCGCCTGGCTCACGAGCTTGGCGGCGACTTTCACGAGGCTGAGCGCCTCGCTGGCGCCCGCCCGTCGGAGCTTGGCCAGGGAGCTGTCCGTCGCCCCGACCGCCACGATGCGCAGGGTCGGGTTCAGGCCTCGGGCCGTCATCACGGTGAGGAGGTTCTCCGCGTCGGTGTCCTGGGCCACGACCATGGCGCGGGCCCGATCGATCCCGACGTACCGCAGGGAGTCGTCCGTCGCGGGGTCGCCGTGATACGTCCGCCAGCCCTCGGCCTTCAGGACGTCGAGCGCGGACTGGTCCGAGGAGACGATGACGCTCCGGACGCCCGCCTCCCGCAACGTGTCGGCCGTCGCCCGGGCTTCCGGCGAGGCTCCGCAGATGATCACGTGATCGCGGAGTTCTTCCATCTGGGCCCGTTCGAGCCGTTGCGCGATCCCGGCCAGCCGCCGCTCGAGGAACGGCAGGAAAAGGACGACCACCGCGGATAAGAACGTTCCCACGCCGAGGAGCACGAGGATCACGACGTAGTAGCGCGCGGTGTCGGTCAGCGGCGTGTAGTTCGAACCGTTGGTCGAGATCGTCGTGACGGTGAAGTAGAGGGCGTCGCCCCACCCCTGGATGCCCGGCGCCGGGGAGAACTGGTCGCCGAGCCATCGGGCGCCCACCATGCCGAAGAGGAGGGTCAGCAGGGCGGTGACGATCACGAGCAGCTGCGTCGCTTCGGGCCCCGTGCCGCCCCCCCGGAAGAATCCCGACCGATACGGCACGATCGTCGCCACGACGAGGGTCGCCGCGGCCGCGGAGACGATCGAGAAGACGTTCGGGCTGAGAATGGCGATCCCGATCGTCATCGTGGGGGCGAGGAGCGAGAACACCCAGGCGACCGGGCTCCGGTCCCGGATCCGGAACGACAGGGCGAGCAGGAGCAGGCCCGCGATGACGTCGAACGGGGGGTCGTATCCGCCGAGCGGGTCCGAGTAGATGTCATGGGGGATGAGCGTCGCCGAGAGAAACCCGCAGACGACCAGGAGCCCGCCGACGGCCGCCGCCGCCGCCCCCAGGTAGGGCGCCCGAGACGCCAGCCGGAGCAGACCGGGTCCCGCGGGCGGGCGCGGGTCCCAAATCCGACCGAAGCCCATTCCTCGGTCGGGAGCCTCCCGCGGGCGATAAGCTCACCGCGGGCCGGGCGTTCCGACGGGGGCCCCGTCGCGAACCGGGCGCCCGGCGTCCTCCCGGACCCGCGATTGGATTGGTCTCGAGCTCGCCAGGACCTCGACCGCCCGCCCGGACGGTTCCGAACCCGCATCGGAAGGCGGAAGAGCCGTCCCCCGCTCGCTCGGTGATGGTCGACCTCGAGAACCCGGCGGACAACCCGTGCTTCGGATGCGGGCCGAACCACCCCCGGGGGCTTCGGCTGAAGTTCTCCGAGGAGACCGCGGAGGACGGCCAACGCGAGATCGTCACGCACTTCGAGCCCCAACCGGACGAGATCGGGTGGCCGACGCTGTTCCATCACGGCCTCCAGTTCCTGGTCCTGTACGAGGTGTCGTACTGGGCGGCGCTGACGTTGGGGGGCCGGCTGATGGTGAGCGAGGGCCCGATCGACTACACGGCCGCACGATTGGCGCGGGTCGGAGTGCGTCACGTCGCCCGCGCCCGGCTGGACGGGACCCGGGAGGGCCGTCTCCGGATTCGCGCCGCCAGCGCGACGGAGGCCGGAAAACCGTGCGCCAGCCTCGCCTCGGGCTGGCGGGACGCCGACCCCGAGAGCGTCCGCCGGGCCGGGATCCCGCTGCCCCCGTACCTCGCGTCTGAGTTGCGCCCCCGGTGACCCGAACCGGGGGAGCCCCGGCGTCAGTTGCCACGAAATTCGCATATACCCGAGGCCTGCATCCCTCTCCGAGCGGTGAGCACCAGGGGAATCTCAGTGCCGGGTCTGAGCATCGTCATCCCTGCATGGAACGAGGAGGACCGGCTCGCTCGCACGCTCTCTCGCTATGTCCCGTCGCTGGAGTCGCGGGGCGAACCGTTCGAGGTGATCGTCGTCTCGGACGGAATGCGGGACCGCACCGCGGACGTCGCCGAGGCGTGGGCGTCGCGCGGGGTCCGATCGCTGCGCTTTTCGAATCGATTGGGGAAGGGCGGCGCGATCCTGGCGGGGTTCCGCGAGGCGCGGTACGAGTACGTGGGATACCTCGACGCGGACGGTCCGATCCCCCCCGAGCAGATCTACGGGCTGGTCGACTCTCTGCGGGACGTCGATTGCGTCGTGGCCTCGCGCTGGATCCGCGGCGCCACGGGGGTCGAGGCGGAACCGCTCTTCAACCGGCTCGCCGGCCGCGGCTGGAACTTCCTCGCGCGCTCGTTGCTCTTCCTCCCGTTGCACGACACCCAGTGCGGCGCGAAGTTCCTCAAGCGGTCGTTCGTCGTCTCGGTCCTCCGCACTGTCACGTTGACCAACCGCGCCTTTGACGTCGACTTCCTCTACCACGTCCGCAAGGCGGGGGGGACGTTGCGGGAGGTGCCCGTCGACTGGACGCACGACCCCGATACGCGGCTCCCGATCGGACGGGCAATCCCGATCATGTTCATCTCCCTCGTCGGAGTGCGCGCGATGAATCTCCCGATCGGACGGCGCGTACCGGCGCGGTTGATCGAGTGGTTCAACCGCGAGTGGGGCCACCAGTAGGTTCCTCGGGCGACCTCGCGAGCGGATCTCCTCGGTCGAGATGACGCCATGACCCGTCGCGGGGTGGAGACGTCGATGCCGGCGGTCTCGGTGATCGTCCCCACGCTCAACGCGGGGGCGACGATCGGTCGGTGCCTCGCCTCGGTACGGGCCCAGACCCGACCGGTCGCCGAGACGATCGTCGTCGACTCGTGGTCGTCCGACCGAACCGCGGAGATCGCGACCCGGTCCGCCCAGGTTCTGTCGGTCGACTCCAGCATGACCCAGGCGCGGCTGATCGGGGCGGAACGAGCCACCGGTGCCTTCGTCCTGAGCCTCGACGCCGACCAGTGGTTGGTCCCCGACGCGGTCGAGCGATGCTTGGCCACGCACTCTCCCATGGTGGTCCTGGGGGAGAATTCGGTGGGCCGCGGACTGGTCGCGATCGCGAACCGAGCCGACCGGGCGGCCGTCGAGCGGAACTGGCAGGCGAACGCGGACCCCGTCGCGGGCCCGATCTGCCCGCGGTTCTTCGAACGATCGCTGTTCCTCGACTCGATCCGCGACATTCCCCGGTCGTTGCTCTCGATTCGGCCGGCGCCCTACGCGGAAGACATGATCATCTACCGCAACGCCGTCCGACGGGGCGCGCGCCCGGCCTACGTCCCCGGTGTCGTCTACCACACGGAGATGGACAGCGTGGCCGCCTACGCGCGGAAGTGGTTCCGGTACGGACGCAACGCCCGCCGGTTCCGCGGCACCGAGCTCGAACGGTTCGCCACCCAACGGGGCCGGCGGAACCTCCGGGGGGTCGACTACGTGCGAACCGTCCCCGCGCGCGCTCTGAAGGGGGTCCCGTACTACCTAGGGTATTTCATGGGGGCGACCCCCCCGTAACGTCCGGACGGCGGAGATGGACGCACCGGACGCTCCTGCGCGCTCGCCGCGGGTCCTCCGCTGGGCGACCGACTGGGTCCGGCGATGGGCGACGTGGCCGCATCTCGTGATCGCGGTCGTCGCCTCGTACGTCGCCGTCGTCAACGTCGGGCCGGGAACGACCGTCCACTTCATCGACAACCTTTGGCCGCTGGACCCCCGCGGTTTCCTGGGGACGCTCCAGTACGCCTGGCTGCCCCAGCGGCTCGGGTTCTACAATGTCCTGAGCCTCCAGGCGCTCCCGTACACGGCCTGGGCGGCCGGACTCCAGACCGTCGGGCTCTCCTCCAGCGCGCAGGAGATCGCGACCGTCGCCGGGCTCCAAGCGCTCACGGGGATCTATGGGTTCCGGCTGTTCCAAACGCACTTGCTCCGGGAGGTCGCCCTCCCGCGCCGAACGCTGTTCAGCCTGCTCGCCGCGCTCGCGATCATGAACAACTTCGCGGTGCAGTCGGTCTACTGGTGGGACTTCCTGCCGGACGGATTCGTCCTGACGGCCTTCGGGGTGGCGTTCCTCTGTTACAGCTTGGACGCGTTCGCGGAGTACCATCGGAGCGGGCGGCTCCCCCGGTGGCCGGTCGTGGGGATGCTCCTCACCTCGACCATCGCCTTCTCGGTCAGCATCCCGTTCAACCTCGCGATCCTCGCGCTCGCGGCGTTGCTCCCTCCGTTCGTCCTCCTCACGTCGCCCCCGGTGGCTCGCGGACTCCGACGCCTCGGAACGTTCCTGGTGTTCGAGGGGGGCGCCATCCTCGCCACGAGCCTCTGGTGGGTCGTCCCGTCGTACATGATGACCCAGTTGCAGCCGTCGTACATCGGGAGCTCCGCGATCACCTCGCAGAGCTTGCAGACGTTCCAGAGCGGAACCTCGTCCGTCACGTTCCTGACGGTCCTGGGCGGGTCGTTCGGGTATCCGTACTCCGCGACCGGACACCTCGCGATCACGACCGCGATCACCGACAACGTCGGGGTCGCCTTCCAGGTGGTCCTTCCGCTCGGGATCTTCGCGGCGCTCCTCCTGCGACCCCGACCGTCCTCGCCGGCGCTCCCGTACCTCGTCGCCGCCGCCCTCGCCCTGGCGCTCCTGATCACGGGAACCAACTCGCCGCTGGCGCCCGGATTCTTCACCGCGCTCTTCACGAGCTCCGTCGCGCTCACCGCGCTGCGCACCCCGTTCGTCGCCCTCGGGTACGGGTTCGAGCTGCTCTGGGTCGCCGCGGCGGCGCTGGCCGCGGACCGGTACCTGCGCTGGTGGCGGGCGGTCCGGTCCTCTCGGGCGGCCGAACCGGAACCGGCGTCCGATTTCTCCCCGGCGGTCCGGCGGGGCGGGACCCGGGGCGACCGCATCGGCTGGCCGCTCACCGCGACGGTCGCGGTCCTGCTCATTCTGGTGCCCGTGGCCGCGGCGGCGCCCGCCGCCTATGACGGGGACGCGGTCCCGGTCGCGCCGTACCTGGCCCACCTGTCCGTCCCCGCCTACGAGTTCGAGGTCGCGGACTACCTCGAGTCGCATCTCGACAATCGCTACGCGCTCCTGTTCCCCGGCGGCTTCCTCGACCAGAACTGGACGGACGGGTACGACGCCTACGACATCCTTCCGTCGATCCTGCCGGGTTCCTTGCTCATCGACAATTATCGCACCGGTTTCGTCGCGGCCGACGATCCGTTGCTCGACCAGGCGTACCTCGACCTGACCGAAGCGTCGACGAACACCACCGCGTTTGCGGCGCTCTTGAGCCAGCTGGCCGTCGGCTACATCGTCGTCGAGGGCGAGCTGAACGAGTCCCCGTATTTCGGCACGGCGTACGCGCCGGACTATCCGGTGCTGCTCGCGGCGCTCAACCGGACGTCCGACCTCTCGCTCGCGGCGGTCATCGGTCCGGACTACCTCTACTTCGTCGACACCGCCCCGATCCTGGTCTCGTCCGTCGACGCGGCGATCCCCGCGACGAGCCTCCTCGCCGGGACGATCGACCCCGAGGTCAACCTGACCGCCGTCTTCCGGAACGGGACGATGGTGAGCGGCTCCGAGGCGCCGCTGCACACCTTCGCGCCGATCTCCGGGACCGGACCGATCCGATTCGCCCTCTCGTCCGGCGATCTCGCCAACCTCTCCCGGTCCCCGTTCCCGGCACCGCTGGGCCCGTCCGGCCCCCCGGTCGTGTTCAACGGGCTTCCCCTCGACCTCAACACGACGATCTTTCCGTACCTCGTCCTCAACTTCACGACGAACCCGGGGACCGCGATCTCGGTCGCCGTGGTCACGGTGCCGGACCTCGAGACGGTCAATGCGACCGTCCTCGCGGCCCACACGTTCTACGTCGCCGCTCCGTACGACAACCTCGGTTCGGGGGACGCCGCCCTCGTGCCATCGTACGGCGCGAACCACTTCACGAGCCCCGGAACCGCCACGACGCTCGTGGCGGATCTCGCGGGTCTCCTCGGCGGGTCGGCCGATCGAACCGTCGACTACCTCCTGATCTCCCTGTGGCCCGTCGTGGACGGCTCGGGCGTGGCGCGCGGCACGCCCACCGTCGACTGGCCGACCCCTCTCTCGCTCACGATCGACGACGTCACCCTCGGCGCGAACGTCTACGACCCGCCCGAGTTCGGAGCGACCGAGACCCCGCTCGCGGACCTCGGGCGGGTCGAGGTCGAGAACGTCACGGGCGCCTACTGGGCGGGCCTGCTCGGCACGTCCGCCAGCGCGCCGACGCGGACCCTCTTCCCGACCGAGGACGGCGCGGCGACCCTCTCCGCGAACTCGTCCGTGAAGTCGAACTGGACGGAATATCAGGTGGGAGCGCCGTTCCCGGCCGGGGGCCCGCCGACGTTCCTCAACGGCGCCCCGCTGGACTGGGATCGGTTGTCCCTCCCGTTCCTCAGCGTCTCGTTGCGGACCTTGGAAGGAACGGCGTTCGACGCCGCGGTCCTCGGGATCTCCAATCTGAGCGGGATCTCGCCGACGGAGCTCGAGAGCGCGACGCAGTATCTGGGCGGGAGTGCGAGCAACCTCGGTCCGGGGGACCCGGCCCTCGTGCCGGCCTACGGGGGACTCCACTTCACGACGAACGGGAGCTGGTACGACGTGGAGGACGACCTCGCCGCCCCCGGGTCGACCGGAGCCGGCTCACCGGTGCAGTACCTGATCTTCCAGTTGGCGTACGTGGCCCCGAACGGCACGGCGAGCCGGGGGCTACCGGTCGACGCCTGGCCCGGCGACCAGTCGCTCCAGCTCGGCGGGGTCACGCTCGGGAACGTCGCGCTCGCGCCGGGAGCCCCGGTCGCGAACGGGTCCTGGATCGGGACGGCGGGCCTCACGAACGTGACCGCCCCTCCGCCCCTCCCGGCGTCCACGGCGGTCGTCCCGGAGAGCGTCGGTCCGCTCGACCCCGCCTCGGTCTCCGACGTGGTCCAGGTCTCCCCGACGGAGGTGACGGCGACGGTCGGGTTCGGGCCGGACGCCTCCGAACCGAGCCTGATCGTCCTGCACGAGACGTACTCGGCGGGCTGGGTCGTCGTCCCGGGGCCGGGGATCCGCTCGGTCCAGCACGTGGCCGTGGACGGCGCCCAGAACGGGTACCTCGTCACCCCGACCGCCCCGAACTCGACGATCACCCTCGAGCTGGAGTTCGCCCCGCAGACCGCCTTCGAGCTCGCCCTCTGGGGGGGTCTCGCCGTCCCGGTCGTGGCCAGCGCGCTCGTCCTCGCCCTCGCCTCGTGGCGCCGGGTCCGCTTCCTCGCATGAGCGGGTCGGCGGCGGCCGTCGCGGCATCCGGCCGGCACTTGGTCGTCGTCTACCCCCCGGGTCTGGGCCACTACGTCGACCGGGAATTCCTCGGCCTCGTGCCGGGCACGCGGACGACCTTCGTCGTGCCGGACGACGCGTTCGCCCGCGGGTGCCGGGCGCCGATCCGGTTCGTCCGCGCCACCTACCGGACCTGGTGGCCGCGACGGGCGGACTTCGGCATGGCCACGACGGAGGTCGTGGACCTGCCGGGCGTGCTCGACGCGCTGCACCCTTCCGTCGTGGTCACGTACGAGCTGCACTCGTCGTTGACTCGGGCCGTGGCCCGGTACGCCCGGGCGCGCGACCTCCCGCACGTGGTCCTCAGCTACGAGGTGTCGGCCCCCTCCTCCAGCGGTTGGGGCGTGTTTCCACCGACCCGGTGGGCGGCGCGGAGCGCGGGTCGATCGGCCGCCCGGGTCGTCGCGCACACGGAGCGCGCCCGCCGGGTCGCCCTCGACCTCGGCATCCCCGCCGAGAAGCTCCGCCGACTGTATCCGGGGGTCTACCTCCCGGCGACCGTGCCGGACCGGTCGACGGATCACCGTCCCCGATTCGGATACCTCGGGGGACTTCGTCCCAACAAGGGGTTGGGGACCCTGCTGCGCGCCCTGGGCACGTTCGGCGGGCGGGCGGACCGCGTGCCGTTCCAGTTCGTGATCGGAGGGGCGGGTCCGATGGAATCGGAGGTGCGCCGCGCGGTCGCCGGCGCCCCGTTCGTCGAGTACGCGGGGTGGGTGCCGAACGAGGAGAAACCCCGGTTCCTCGCGGGGCTCGACGTGCTCGTCTACCCGAGCTCCGAGACCCGCGTGCTCGGGCTCGCCCGCTGGGAGGAGCAGACGGCCACCGCGGTCCTCGAGGCGTTCGGGGCGGGCGTGCCGGCGGTCGGGACCACCAGCGGGGCCCTTCCCGAGATCATCGGGGACGCCGGTTGGGTGGTTCCCCGGGACGACCCGGTCGAGCTCGCCGCCTGCCTCGCGCGTCTGGCGTCCGCCCCCGAGGAACGGAGGGCGAAGTCGGCGGCCGCCCGCCGGAGGGCCGAGCGCTGGTTCGACATTCGCCGGGTCGGGGTCGA
>JASHVP010000131.1 GCA_030044475.1 Thermoplasmata archaeon
ACCCGCGGCTCGCGTTTGCCCTGGACCTCCTGCGCAAGAAGCAACGGACGGACGGCCGTTGGAATCTGGACGCGCACCAGACGGACCCGGACCCGGAGGGCGCGCGATGGTTCCAGGAACACCCCAACCGCCGACCGACGCCGTTGGCGTTGGAGACCCCGGGGAAGCCGAGCAAGATGATCACGCTTCGCGCGCGCATGGTACTGTCTCGACTGGCCTCGTAGGCCCACGCCGACCGTCCGGAATCGTCGCGGTCCGGGCGTTGGCCGGTCCGCTTCGAGAGGCCGGGCCGCCCGGGGCCGGCGATTGCCGGTCACGAACCCCGCCGAGTTCCTCGATTGTCGAACGCCGGCCCGTCGGCGGCGTCCCCGGTGGGACATCCGTTGATGTAGGGTGGGCCCGGCTCCCAACGTCGGAGATGGAAGATGGCGCTCTCTCTGCTCCATCAGAACGTCCGAGGGGGAATCGTCTTGGACCTCGTCTTCGCGGCGCTGTTTCTCTTCCTCGCCGCCTTCGTGCTCGACCTGTTGGGAGTCAATCTGGTCGAGATCCTCTCCGGGGCGGGCCGGTTCTTCGGTCTCTGACCGAGGGAGGGGTACCATGGGGGGCTACGCCACCGCGGTTCCTCGTCTGCCGCTCGGAGTCGCGGTCCTGGCGGTTCTCACCGGAATCGCCGGCGCGTTCGTCCTGATCGCCGGGTTCGTGGTGGTGCTGGTCGCGCTCTACGGGGTCGCGTCGGTCGGCGCGACCTCGATATTCGGGTCGGGGCTCGTCGCGGGACTGATCGCCCTGGTCATCGGGGCCATCGTCCTGGCGGTCGCCTCCGGCCTCTGGGACCAAGAGCTGTGGGCGTTCGTGCTCGCGATCCTGGCGACCGGCGCGGGGGTGCTCTGGTTCATCGGTCGTCCGCTGTGGGACGGCGGAGGGCTGGCCTCGATCGAGACACTCCCGGCGTTGGTGTTCGGGACCCTCTTCGTCTACCTGCTCGCGGTAAACGACCACTTCTGGTGAGGCGCGACCGATCTCCCCCCGTTCCCGAGCCGCCGTCCCCCCCGCTCCGAGAGAGGGCGCACGGGCGCGACCTCGGATCCGTGGGCTCCCGAAGCCCGTCGTCGGTCCGAGTCGAACGCGACCCCCGGCCTACCGTTGGCGCCAGGGAGCTGGCCCGAACCGATCGTCCGTCCCTCAGCGGACGGGGCCCTCGATGACCACCGCGGCGCGGGTCGTCGCTCCCTCCCTCCGAAGTTTGAGCACGGGGGCGTACTCCGGCGAGGCGTACCAGCTGCGGAACGCCGCCGGGTTCGGGAACTCGAGAATGACCACCCGGGCCGGCTTCCAACTTCCCTCCACCACGTCCGGAGGTCCGGCGCACAGGGTTTTGCCGCCGAATTTCTCAAGAGCCGGACCGAACTTTTCCCGGTACTCTTTGGCTTTGTTCTGGTCGTGCCAGTCGACATCAAAGACCGCGTAGGTCGCCATGACTCGTCTCCTCGCGGGGACGCGGCCGCGAAGTAAAAGGGTGCGCCCCGGAACCCCGTCGGGAGCGGACCGGGTTCGAGACGTTCGGCTCTCCCCACGGCTCGCGTCCCCGTGGCAGGAACGGTGCGACACCAAATTCCGACGGCCTCCGATGGGCGGAAGTCGGCTCCTCGCGTTCGTGTCTCTCGACGTGGCGGCCCTCCCGGACATCGCGATGGCGGCGTCCCTGGTCGTCGCGCTCGTCTTCGGAGGCCTTCCGGTCCGGTTCGCGGTCCGAGACCGGCGAGAACGACGGACGATCGAAGGGGCCCGCGGTCTTCAAACCCGGGTGTTCGCCCAGCCGTTGGTCGACCCCTCGATTCGGCCTCCGGCCCCGTCGGCCGAGGAGTGGCGCGCCCTCCCGGAAGCGACCGGGGTCACCCACCTCCCGTTCCTACCGGAGAGGGAGGTCGTGGGTCGGCCGGTCTACGACAAGACCATCTACCTTGCTCCCGTCGGGCGGACGCTCGGCAGCGGGATGACCGCCTCCGGGCAGAGATTTCAGTCGGTCATCCTGGAGCTCGGGTCTCCGTTCGACGATCCCTACCGGTCCGTGTACCTTCCATGGCCGGCCGGGTGGATGGACTATTGGCTCCCCGATCGACCGAGGGTGCCGGCGTACCGGCCGGGCTCGGGATCGAATACGGGCCGAGTCGGGGACGACTCGGGGGGAGGACCAGGCGGGGCGCTCTCGTACGCGTTCCGGGGGCGGGCCGGCGGCTCGCGACTCAGCGAGCGGCGGGCAGCAGCCCGAGTCCCCGAAGCATCTCGCGAGCGGCGTCTTCGACCTTGGGTACGGGACCGAACAGCGCGGCCTGCTGGCGGGTATCCGCGACGTACTTCCCCGTCTGGAAGAATCGGAACATGGCCTGGATGTCGTCGGTGGGAGCCGACCGCCCCCCCGACATCGGGGCGAGACCCACCGGGCGCCCCAGGAGTTGGCCGATCAGCGAGGCGTACTCCGGGCCCGAGAGCGGTCGATCCGACCCCAGGTCGACCTTCCGGCCGAGGGCCCGGGGGTCATCGACCGCCAAGGCGATCGCGCGGGCGACCTCGTTCGGCGCGATGTAGGTGATGCGGACGCCCTCCGGCGTCATTCCCAGGACCTGACCGCGCTCCAGTCCCTGCCGGATCATCTGACCGTACCCTCCCGGTGGCGCGTACAGGAAGGCGCCCGGCCGGAGGGAGACGAACGGCACACCCAACTGGGCGAGGTAGTCCTCGGTCTCTTTCTTGGCCCAAAAGTGCGGGACGTCGGGCGCTTGATCGCACGCCAGGATGCTCAGGAGCACGAATCGCGACACGTTCGCTCGCCGCGCCGCATCGACCAGGTTCCGGTTCCCCTCCCGGTCGGTCCTCAGCGAGTCGCCGTCCCGCCGCTGGGAGTATCCGATGGCGGACGTGACGATCGTCGTGGCTCCGTCGACCGCCTTCTGCAGAGAGTCCGGGTCGAGCAGGTCTCCGCGGACGATCTCGAGTCCGGTCGGTAGTCCCGCCGCATCACTGCCCGGGCGGATCAGAGCCCGGACGCGCGTTCCACGGGCGAGGAGCTCGGAGAGGATGAGACGGCCTAGGTGGCCGGTCGCGCCGACCTGGAGAACGGTACCCCCCTCGGGCGGGGAGCGGGGACTCGACATGACGGCCCTCCGCTATTATCGCGGCGGGATTTACGGTCGGCGGAGCGGCGGCGCATGAAGGCAGAGATGAGCGTCATGCTGAATGTGACGGATGTAGATCGGTCGGTGCAGTTCTACACGGCCCTCGGATTCGACGTTCGCTGGGAAACGAAGGGCGACGACGGTCGACTCGACTATGCGGGGGTCGGGATCGGAGACGCCGTGATCGCGCTGGGACGGATCCCCCAGGACCGGCGAGGGATGGCGAAGGATTACGCCGACTGGGTCAGCACGCCGCTGGGGGCGGGCGTGATGGTCACGGTGGAGCTCGACGAGGTCGAAGAGATCCACCAACGGGCGAAGAGATCGAAGGCGCCCATCGACTCTCCTCTCTCGGAACGGCTCTATGGGACCGCCTTCCTGGTGAACGATCCCGACGGGTACGTCGTCCGGTTCCTCCGTCCCAAGGGAGTCTACGCCTGAACGGCGGACCGGCCGACCCGACGGGACTCGGGAGGGCTGGCCGAGGGCGCATCTCGGGGGCACCACCACACCCGCCCGGACCGGTCGGGAGGACTCGTGGGGCCTCTCGGGACCGGGACCCCCGGGGAGCCGAGCCCCCGCCCGCACGTGCTAGCGATAAGTCTCGACCCCACCTGCGGGCCCTCGAATGGAGCGTCCGAGCGGTCTCGTTCTCTTCGTCGCCGGGGTCCCTCGGACGGGCCTGGACGAACTCGACAATCCCGGCCTGTCGATGGGCGGGCGAGTCCTGGGGTTCTTCGCCGGAGGCTGGCTGCAAGCCGGAGTCTGGGACCGGGCGAGGATCGTCCAGAACTCCGAGCTGAAGGCGGACCCGTCCTGGCGGCTCCCTGCGGTCCAGACCCAGGTGGCGAATCAGGTCCTGGATGTCGCGGGATCTCGTGGCCTGGACGTGACGATCGTGGACGTCAACCACCCGCGGGGCTGGGAAGAGGTGATCGAGCACGCGGTGGGGGCGAACGAGAGTCTTCCCATCCTCCTCGCACCGGACGGCTCTCGACTGGTCGGGCTCGAATCGTTCTCGCGAAAGGCGCTGGAACGGTTCGTCCCGGCCCCGGCGCGGTCGCCCTGAGCTCGGAGGTTCCCCCCCGGCCGGGGGTCCGGCGGGGGCCGGATCGTCGAGGGGCCGAACGCCATCGGTTTTGGTCAATTTGTTCCGGCGAACGTCTAAGTGCGACCTTGGGCTCGACGTGCCGTGCAGGTTCAGGGCCTGGTGTGGGTCGGCACTCGAACCGCCGCGTTCCGGGAGACGGTCCGATTCTTTCAGGAGACTCTCGAGATCCCGTTCGGGAAGGAGCGACCCGGATTCGTGCGGCTGGACCTGCCCGCCGGAGGCTTCGTGGAGGTCTTCGACGCCGCCACGGGAGAGTACCCCCACTTCTCCACGGGACCCGTGCCGGGGTTTCAGGTCTCGGACTTCGATCGGGC
>JASHVP010000132.1 GCA_030044475.1 Thermoplasmata archaeon
GAGGCGCTCCGGACGCTGACCCAGCGCGTCAAGCGCCTGACCCGGCTCGCTGGCCAGGTGCGGGACCGGGACGTGGTCCAGGCGCTGCTCGAGAAGGTGAAGACCGTGCGCGGGGCACCGGAGGAGACCCGGCGGTTCCAGCGGTTCCTCGCTCGACTGCGGGACGACGGTCGGACCGGTCGCGAGCTCCTCCGGGCGTTCCTGCGCTCGGAGCAGGACGCGCACCTGTTCGAGGAACTGCGGTCGGCGCTCGACCGTCCCGCCCGCGTGTCGGCCGCGACCGAGTTGCGGCACATCGTCTCCGACGTCACGGACGAGCGGCACCGGAAGGTGCGCCAGGCGCACCGTCGCGCCCGTCGGCGGCCGACGCCGGACCGCCTTCACCGACTGCGGATCCGGGTCCGGCAGTTCCGACAGCTCTCCGAGCTGACCGCCCGACTCGTCCCTCGGCACGGTCCGCCGCTCCCCCGCGGTCTCCGACAGCTGCAGGACCGGCTCGGCCACATCCACGACCTCGACGTCGCGCTCGCCTCGCTGGACGCGGACCTGGTGCGCTCCCCCTGGGCCTCCGCCCTGCGGCGGAACCGTCGCCGCGCGCGGAAGCTCGCGCGGACGGGGCTCGCCGACCTTCCGACCCGCCTCCCGACCCTCGCCCCGGCGCGAACGCCCGTCGGACGACCCGCGCGCGCCCCTCGGAGGTTCCCACGCCGCTGAACGGACCCGCGACCTCCCCGGCCTCCGACGTCGGGTCGGAACCCCTGCGGGCGGCGCTTCACGAGACCGGGGCCCTCGGGGCGACGGTCCGCCAGTTGGCGTCCCGCCTCGCCGTGCCGGTCGAACGGGTGACGCCGACCCTCGACGCCCTGGAACGGCGGGGCGACGCGATCCGCATGGGCCGCGGTCTCTGGGTCCTGCGGGACTTCGAGCGCCTGGTCGAGCGGGGCGACTTCGTCGGGCCGAGCGAGTTCAACGAGCGGTTCTCCCGGGAGACCGGGGTCGCCCTCGGGACGTACTCGGGTCCGATCACGTTCCGGTCGAACGAGGAGCTCCCGGTCCATCGGTGGTGGCCGTACGTCCAGGGGTACTCGGCCGAGTTCGTCGCCGGCGAGCTCGACCGCTCCGAGGTCGGCCGGGGGACGACCGTCCTCGACCCGTTCGCCGGCAGCGGGACGACGCTGGTCGAGGCGCGTCGAGCCGGGGGCCGGGCCTGGGGGACGGAACTGCTCGCCCCCGCGGTCCTCGCCGCCCGCGTGAAGACCGACTTCGAGCTCCCGCCGGCCGAGCTCGGGCGAACCGCGGGGCGGGTGCTCGCCCGCGCCCGCGCCCGGGCGCCCGGAGCGCCCCCGTTCCTCCGGGAGACGGCGCGGCAGTTCACTCCGGCGGCCCTCGCGGAGTTGACCCGCCTGCGCGACGCCCTCCCCCCGGTGGGTTCTCCGGCGGCCGACGCGGTCCGCCTCGCGTTCGGGCGGATCCTGATCCCGTCGAGTCGCCTGCACCGATCTCCGTGCCTCGGCTACCGGCGGGGGAGCGAGCCGTCCGGCGTCGCCCCGTTCGCGGCGTTCGAGGCGGCCGTCACCGAGATGGCGGCCGACCTGGCGACCTTGCGCGCCTCGCGCCGGAACTGGGGGCCCCCCGCCACCGTCGATCGTCGCGATGCGCGCCGCGGGGGTTGGCCCTCGGAGTCCGTCGACCTGGCGGTGACGAGTCCGCCGTACGTCAACGGAATGGACTACGTGATGAACTACAAGGTCGACCTGGCGTGGCTCGGCGACGTCCGCAGTTACGCCGAGCTGGCGGCTCTGCGCCGGGCCGAGGTCGCGTGCGACAACCTGCCGCGGGCGGAGACCGCGCCGTACCTCGCGACCGAGGGGGCGCCCGACCCGTGGCTCGGGGAGATCCTCCCGCGGATCCGCGAGAACGTCCATCGAAAGGGAACGTACCGCCGCGACGACGTCCACGCGGTCGTGCACCGGTACTTCGCCGACCTCGTCCCGGTGCTGGTCGAGGTGCGTCGGGCGCTCCGCCCCGGGGGACGGTTCGTCCTCGTCGTCGGCGACTCCCTTCTGGCGGGGACGTACGTCCCGGGGGACCTCCTCCTCGCCCGGCTGGGCGCTCGGGCCGGCCTCGAGATCGAGTCGGTCGAGGTCGCCCGACGGCGCCGCAGCGGCCAGCGCCGGTCGTTCGAGCTACGCGAATCGGTCGTGACGCTGACGAAGCCCCGCGGGGGAGGCCGACGGAGACCGTTCCCGCGGAGCGGAGCCGCCCCGAAGTCGAGCCTGCCGGTCCACGGAAACCCTTAACGGGGGTCCGCCGCCGTTCGGCGATGGACGGAGGGACGGTGCCCGCGCGCACTCCGGAGCCCCACTTTCTCGAGCCCCTCCTCGGCGTCGCGTTCGACCTGGACGGGACGCTGGTGCTCTCCCACCACGACTTCGGCCGGATCCGGGCGGAGGTGATCCGGTGCGCCGAACGCCACGGGATCCTCCCCGGCCGGCTCACCGTGCAGGAGCCGGTCCATCGGATCGTCGAGAAGGCGCGCGAAGAGTTCCGCAATGCGGGGCTCCCGGACGGGGAGTACTACCGGTTCGAGGCGGAGTACAGCCGGGCGATCGATGCGATCGAGCTCG
>JASHVP010000133.1 GCA_030044475.1 Thermoplasmata archaeon
GGCCGGCGGCGTCGACGACCGCCACGGACACGGTCGGAGTCCCTTCGACGGTGATCGGGCAGCTCCAGGCGAACGGGCCGGCCGACAGGATCGTGCCCGACCCCGGGGCGGTCCCGGCGCAGAGAAAGTTGGGGGAGACCGCCCAGTCGAAGGGCGCCGCGCCGGAGGTCACCCCGCCCGACACCTCCAGCCACGTTCCGTTCGCGGCGGCGGTCGCGACGACCGCGGCCGTCGCCCCGAGCGGGCCGTTGACGTCGAGGACGGTCGAGCCGTTGACCGCGCTGAGGCCGAGCGCATCGACGGCCTCGACGGAGACGACCTCGGCCCCCGGCGACGCGGGCCACACCGGCAGCACCGCCGCTCCGTCGGCTCCCAGCACCGCGGATTGGGAGCTGGTGTTGTCGGCGATCTGCCACGCGACGCGGAACGGGGGTACCCCGCCCGAGAGGTCGACGACCACCGCGGCGGGGAGACCGAGCTCGGCCGGACCGGCCGGCTCCACCGAGAGCGCGACGCGGGCGGCGACGGGCTCGGCGAGGACCGCGGTGGCGGCGACGGGGCCGCCTCCGCCGAACCCGAGTACCCGGACCGTGACGTTCGCCGTGCCCGGTGCGCCGAAGGTGCAAGCGAAATCGTACCGCGGCAAGGCCGGTCGGCCCGAGTCGTTCGACGGGCTCGAGCAGCTCGCCTCCACCCGCCATCCCATCGGCGGTTCGAGCACGGTGGCCTCGAACGAGACGGGGACCCCGACCTCGGCCAGGTAGGTCGACGGCCGGAGACCGACCTCGGGTCCCGACCCGACGCTGATCGCCTCCGGGACGACGGCGGAGGCCGCGAGCCCGGCGGAGTCGGTGACGACGACCGAGGGCAGGAACGTCCCAGCCCCGTAGAGGTGAGGCACGGAGAACGTTCCGGGCCCGCTCGCGTTCGCCGTCGTCACGTTCCCGTCGCCCCAGTCCACGCGGAGCCGGTAGGGAGCGACTCCGCCGGCGAGGTCTCCCGTCAGGTTCGTGGTCGTGCCGAAGGCGACCGGATCCGGATCGAGGGAGAGGTTGAGCACCCGGAGGGGCGCGTCCACGGTCAGGTTCGCCGCGGCGCGACGGACGATCGTCGAGGCGGACGACCCGCAGGCGACCGTCGCCGCCCCCACCACGTCGACCTGGCTGGTCCCGGAGTCCGACGTCGCCGCCGAGAAGTTCGTGGACGGGCCCTGGGTCGAGGTGAGGCGTCCGACCGGGTCGGGAGTTTCGACGGACCAGCGGTACCAGGCGGGGACGAGGCCGCATCCCGGCGGCGCCTCCGACCAGATCGCGGTGAGGGGGGTCGCGCTCCCTCCGACCGTCCACCAGGTGGACGGCGCGACGGTCAACGCCGGAAGCGAGAGGTTCGCGGCGGGCGCGAGCGCCGAGCCGGGCGCCGGAGCCGACGAGGAGCGGGGCCGCGGCGCGCCCGGGGCGAGCGCGGGGGTGGCCAGCAAGGCACAGACGACGATCGCGACGGCGGCCGAGCAACGGGTCGACATGGGGCCTCGGACGCGCGCACGAGGCCGAGGGGGATGGGGGAGGCACCGTTCGCAGGGGGATGGAACGAGCCGCTACGCGGTCACGACCAGCGCCACGTGCTCGCGCGCGAACGGCGCGAGCGCCACCTCGGACCGAACGGCCAGCCCGGCCCGCTCGAGCGCGACCCGCGTCTCCCGGACGATCGCGGCCGCGGGACGTCGCTGGGTGACCGACCGGACCTTCAACATCAGGATCCCGCGGCCCCCCGGGGCCAGGCAGCTCTGCGCGTTCTCGACGAAGATCGCGGCCTGGTTCCGCTGCGCCACGTCCTGGTAGAGCAGCTCGACGGTCCCGACGTCGGCGCGGTACCGTTCGGGCAGCTGCGCGTCCGCCAGGATCGGCAGCAGGTTCTCGCGGCGCCGGGCGAGCGCGAGGAGCGGGGCGAAGGTCGTCGGGCTCTTCTCGACGACGAAGACGGCCGCCTCCGGCCAGAGGTCGGAGAGATGGCTGACCGTGGTCCCATGCGCACCCCCGAGGTAGAGCGCCGACCGCACCGGGCCGAGGAGGTCCGAGGTCGCTCCCCGGACGAGGAGCGCGGCCAGCTTCGACCGGAACGGGTCCCAGCTCCGGTACTCGACCGCGTCGAGCGTCCGGAGGGTCTCCCCGTGCACGCGATGGCCGGGGTCGGCGTTGATCGTGAAGAGCTCCCGGCCCTCGCGGAAGACCCCTGGCCAGGCCGTCGACTCCATCGGCGCCCCTAGGCGGTCGCGACCCAGTAGTCGACCTCGACGGGCGCCCCGAGGGGCAGGCCGGCGACCCCGACCGCCGCCCGGGCGGGTCGACCGGCCTCGCCCCAGACGTCGACGAGCAGCTGCGTCGCCCCGTCCGCGACCTCATGCTGGCGGTCGAAGCCCGGCGACGACGCGACATAGACCGTGACCCGGAGCCACCGGGCCACCCGGTCGGCGCTCCCCAGGTGATCGACGAGGGCGCTCACGGCCTGCAGGGTCGCCCGACGCGCGAGGTCGCGGGCGGCGTCGACCGAGACGTCGCGGTCGACGAGGCCCGGGCGGACGACGCGCCCCTCCTCGCGGACGATCTGGCCGGAGACCCAGGCGAATCCGCCGTGCGCCACCACGGGCGCGTAGGTGCCGGCCGGCCTCGGCGGCGACGGGAGGGCGACCCCGAGCGCGCGGAGCCGTTCGGTCGGGGGGGCGGCCACGGCTCCGGCACCGTCCGGGGGAGAAAACGGTACGGCTCCCTCGCCGGGAGGAGTAAAGTGGGACGGCGTCTCCGCCGGTCGATGTCGTTCCTCCGGTGGCGGAAGAAGGAGAAGGACGACGCGCCGACGGACGAGCGACCGGCGTCGCCGAGCCCGGCCCCGTCGCCCGCCCCACCCCCCGTGGCGCCGACGCCCGCGGTGCCGGCGCCCGCCGCCCCAGC
>JASHVP010000134.1 GCA_030044475.1 Thermoplasmata archaeon
TCGTCTCCTCCGTCGGCGGGAGCGGTTCGGGGGCCAACGGCGTCGGAGCCTCCGGAGGAGGCACCGGCGGCGCCTCGGGCGCCGGCGGGGCGACCGCCGGGGCCGGCGTCGGCGGCGCGATCGGGGGCGGAGCGGGAGGAGGCGGGGGCGCCGGGGTCGGTCGCGCGGGGATCGGAACGAACTCGCCCGGGCGCCACTGGTGCGGCATCCGGAGGATCGACGGGTCCTTCAGGAACAGGTCGGCGTGTCCGCAGCCACGGCAGATCCGGGTCCCGAGGGAGAGTTCCCCGCCGGAGCGGATCGACAGCGCCCCGCGGCCGATCGAGCCGGTCCGGAGGTCGTTCACCCAGACGAACTCGCCGCCTCCGCAGTTGCTGCACACCGGCGCCACAGGGACACCTTGGGCGCACCGAGGCGAGGTTGACGTAAAAACGGTTGCGATGCGGCCCTCGTCAAACGGCGGAGCTCGCGGAGCAACCGACTTGAACTTCCGGCGACGTCCGACGCCGGAGCGGGGAAGATGTTCGAGCGAATCACGGTGGCGATGGACGGGTCGGACCAGGCGGACGCCGCGCTCGAGGACGCGATCGACCTGGCGCAGCGGTACGGGAGTGCCCTGACGGTGCTGGCGGTCGCGCCGCTCGTGCCCGTCTACTCGAACGGACCGGGGATGACCGGGGTTCCGGTGACCCTACCGAGCCAGGTGCCGCAGTTCCGGGCGCTCGTGGACCGGGCCGTCCAGACCGCCCAGAAGGCCGGCGTGAAGTCGGTGACCGGCGTGGCGGAGGAAGGGGTCGTGGTCGACGCGATTCTCGACTTCCTCGACCGACACCCGGCCGATCTGCTGGTCGTCGGTTCGCGCGGCCTGAGCGCCGCGAAACGGGTGCTCCTAGGGAGCGTCTCCTCCGCGCTGACGAATCACGCGCCGTGCCCGGTGCTGGTCGTCCGGCCCCCGCCTACGAAGCGGGCGCGCCACTGACGATCACGCGCGTGGGCACCGGCAACTTGTGGGACGCCTTGCGGAGCGCCTCCTTGGCGTCCGCCAGGTGGTCGACCGTCGTGTAGACGGTCAGGAGCTCGCTCCCGATCTCCGCCCGGACCGCGTGTCCGACGGGTTTGCCGAACGCTCGACGCATCCCGTCGGAGATCCGGTCCGCGCCGGCGCCCATCGCCATCTTGTGTTCGCGCAGGATCTGGTGCGGGAACCGTCGGACCTTGACCCGGTACTGGTTCGGGGCGGCCTTCTCGAGCACGCGCACCGCGCTCACGCGTGCCGCCTCCAACGCGATGTCACGGACCTGGGCCGCTTCCTCCGTGCCGAGCGAGAGCGCGAGCGGGAACTCGGCCCGCGCGTTCCCGGTGTCGAACTGCGTGATCCGACAGGTCGGGACGCCGCCCATGTACTCCCGGCGGGTGTAGATCTGGCCCTCGACCTTGCGGTACATCCGGGCGGGCTTGCGGGTCATGGGGACGCCGAGGACGGCCCTCGCTCTAAAAGCCTTACGCCCACGCGGCCGCCGAGCGGGAGGGAACGAGCCGAGCGCCCCGCCGGTCCGGGCGGACGACGACCGCCCGTACCCGGGATCGGGCGAGGCGCTCGACCGCTCGACGCGCGACCTCCGCGTCGGGCAGCGCGGCGAAGAACGAGGACCCGAACATCGCCTGCGCGGCCGGAGCCCCGTCCCGTCGGAGGCCGCGCACCAGCCGGACGAGCGGGGCCGGGGCCAGGCCGACCTCGTCGGTGAACCGCTCACTCGCGCGCAGCAACGCCGCGAGGGAGGGGGCGGTACCCAGTCCCCGGAGACCGGCGGCCGCTCGGTGGACGCGCGCCATCCGCCGCGGGTCGCCCAAGACCGCCGGGGATGGGATCGGCGGTCCGACGACGCCCACGAGGAGCCGCGCGGACGACGCGGTGTGCCGGACGCGGCCCCACGGGGGCACTCCGGGTGCCCGACGGACTTCGATCCCTCCGCGAAGGATCGCGGCGACCCCTCCCAGTCCGCCCCCGCCGTACAGTTCGGCGAGGTGCGCGACCTCGACCGCGCGACGGCGGGGGACGCCGGTCACGGCCGCGACGGCCAGCCCCGTGGCCAGCGCGCCCGCCGCGCTCATGCCGAACCCCTGTCCCACGGGGAGGTCATGTCGGATCCGCACGGACAGCCGTCCCCCGACCGGGCGCACGAGTCGACGAGCCACCTCGGTCGAGATCGGCGTGGGGCCATCCGGCTCACGACGTACGGTCACCCGGTGGGGGCCCCTCGGCTCCCATCGCGCCACCGCGTGGGCTCCCAATTCCAACACCACGCCGGCGCCCACCGATCCCCGGGCGCGCGGGTCCGTCGCCGCGAGGCGCGGGTCGAACAGTCCGGTGACGTGGCCGGGGGCGAACGCGACGGCGCAACGTGCAGATTCCGGCGGCATCTGCGCCCCGCTCCGCTCCTCGAAGAACGACTACTTATAAGCGGGGCCGCTTTGAGATGCTCAGAAACCGCCCTGCGCGGTGCGTTTCCCTCACCATGAGCGAGCCGGAGCCGGTGGCCGCCAGCACCCACGACGCGTTCGACCGCGTCAACTTCCTCGAGCTGCGGAACACGCAGCTCGCCGAGGCGATCAAGCGGGTGGAGAGCGAGCGGCACTACATGGAGGCGGAGATCCTCCGGTTGCAGCGGGAGGTCAAGCGGCTCAAGACCGAGCTCGACCGCCTCCGGTATCCTCCGCTCATCGTCGGCAGCGTCCGCGACGTGCTCACGGACGGCCGCGTGATCGTCAAGTCGTCCACCGGTCCCGACTTCGTGGTCAATTCCGCCGAGACCGTCGAGCACGGGAAGATCACCGTCGGCAGCCGAGTCGCCCTGAACAAGCAGACGCTCGCGGTGATGGGCGTCTTGCCCGCCTCCCTCGACCCGCTCGTGACCGCCAGCGAGATCGTCGACAAGCCGACGATCAGCTACACCGACATCGGGGGCCTGTCGGAGCAGATCCGGGAGATCCGCGAGGCGGTCGAGTACCCGCTGCTCCGCTCCGAGTTGTACAAGAAGGTCGGCGTCGACCCGCCGAAGGGAGTCCTGCTCATCGGGTCCCCGGGGACCGGGAAGACGATGATCGCGAAGGCGGTCGCGCACCACACCCACGCGACGTTCGTCCGGCTCGTCGGGAGCGAGCTCGTCCAGAAGTACATCGGCGAGGGGGCCCGGCTGGTCCGAGAGCTGTTCCAGCTCGCCCGCGAGAAGGCGCCGACGATCATCTTCATCGACGAGGTCGACTCGATCGGGGCGAAGCGCCTCGAGGTCGCCACCAGCGGCGACCGCGAGGTCCAGCGGACCCTCATGCAGCTGCTCGCCGAGATGGACGGGTTCGAACCCCTCTCCAACGTGAAGATCATCGCGGCGACGAACCGCCCGGACATCCTCGACGACGCGCTCCTGCGGCCCGGCCGCTTCGACCGGATCATCGAGATCCCGGTGCCGAGCTACTCGGGGCGGGCCGAGATCTTCCGAATCCACACCCGAGGGATGTCGATCCGAGAGGCCGTCGACTTCGAGGCGCTCGCGTCGCGCTGCGAGGGGGCGACCGGTGCCGACATCCGCGCGATCTGCACCGAGGCGGGCATGTGGGCCATCCGCGAGGAGCGGGACAGCGTGACGGCGGCGGACTTCGACCGGGCGATCGAGAAGGTCGTCGGGGAAGAGGAGCTCCGCAAGGAATCCGTCACGATGTTCGCCTAGGCCCCCCGGTCGTGGTGCGCCCGCCCGAATCATTCGGGTCGAACGGAGAACCGACCCACGATCCGCGGTCCGGCGGGCACCGAGAGGTCGACGAGGAACCCGGGCTCCCCGGGTCGCGCGACGACGGGTCGGTCGGCCGCGAGGCGGACCTCCGACTCCCCGAGGGCCTCGATCGTCGCGGGGACTACCTGCAGTCCGAGGCTGAGGTGGACCTGGGCGCCGACCCCTGCGTCGCCCCGGTAGTACCGGCACCGACGCCAGTTCGTTCCGGCGACCGTCGGACCATCCCGGAGCGCGTCCGCCGGGGCGAGAGTCTGCCCCCGGGAGATCTCGTCGGCGTCGACCCCCTTCAGCGCGACCCCGACCCGCTCCCCGCACTCAGCGTCCGTGCGGTCGACGTCGTGCACCTGGAGCGACCGGACCTCGACGTCCTTCGCGGTCGGATGGAGGCGGAGGCGGTCGTGCGCGCGCAGGACCCCGCGACGGACGACCCCGAGGGCCACGGCCCCGACTCCTTTCACGGGGAACGCGTGGTCGATCGGGACCTCGACCGGGCCGTCCGCGGCCACGGCCCGGAGCTCGTCGACGCGCGCCCGCAGCGCCGGGAGGTCGAGCGGCATCCGCGGCGCCGTCTCGAGGCGGCTCCCCTTGAGGACCTTCCCGAGCTCGCTCTCGCCGATCGACGGGCCCACGACCGTGGTCGTCGGCACGTCGGCGAGGTCGACGACCGCGATCGTCTCGGCCACGGCCCGGGAGAGCTCGGCGACCACCAGGAGTGCGTGGTCCGCCATCCCGAGGGCGACCAGGAGCGGGGAGAACTTCTCCGGGAACTGGGTCGGTTCGACGATCGTGACGGCGTGGCCGTCACGGACGGCGTTGAACAGCGAGATGTCGGAGGTCGTCCCCTTCTTGCCGAGCTCCTTCGCGAGGCCCTCGGCGCCCACGACGGCGACGGTCGCGCCGGTCACGACGCGGCCTCCCGACGCCCGCGGGGGGCCGACACGGCGAGTCGGATCTCCCCATCGTGCACGCCGACCGTGACGGTGCTCCCGTCCTTGACCTCGCCGGCCAGGAGCTTCTCGGTGAGCGGGTCGACGACCAGCCGCTGGATCGTCCGCTTGAGGGGACGTGCCCCGAAGTCCGGGTCGATGCCGGTCTCCGCGAGGAGCCGCTTGGCGTCGTCGCTCGCGACCAGGGTGACCCGCCGCTCGGCGAGGCGGCCTTCGACCTGCCGGAGCTGGAGCTGGACGATCTCGGCGATCTCGGTTTCGCCGAGCGAACGGAAGATCACGATCTCGTCGAGACGGTTCAGGAACTCGGGGCGGAAGTGGGCGCGGAGCGCCGACTCGATCACCTTCTGGCGGTCGGCCTCGGAGGAGACGGACGCGAGCCGGTCGGTACCGAGGTTGGAGGTCAGGATGACGAGCGTGTTCCGGAAGTCGACCGTCCGGCCCTGGCCGTCGGTCAGGCGGCCATCGTCCATCAACTGCAGCAGGACGTTCACGACGTCGGGGTGGGCCTTCTCGACCTCGTCGAACAGCACGACGGTGTACGGATGGGTCCGCACGGCTTCCGTCAGCTGCCCCCCTTCCTCGTAGCCGACGTACCCGGGCGGCGCCCCGATCAGGCGCGCGACCGTGTGCTTCTCCATGTACTCGCTCATGTCGACCCGCACGAGCGCCCGGTCGGAGTGGAACAGGAAGGCGGCGAGCGCCTTCGCGAGCTCGGTCTTCCCGACGCCGGTCGGCCCGACGAACAGGAACGTGCCCATCGGCCGGTTCGGGTCGGCGAGACCGGACCGAGATCGGCGGACGGCCCGGGCGACTGCCCGGATCGCTTCCTCCTGTCCGACGACGCGCTTCCGCAGCTCGTCCTCCATCCGGAGCAGCCGCGTCGTCTCCCCTTCCAGCATCCGGGTGACCGGCACGCCGCTCCACTTCGCGACGACGTGCCCGACGTCCTCCTCGGTCACCTCCTCGCGCAGGAGCCCGGATCCGCCCGGACCCTCGACGGCCTTGGTCAGGGCGTCGACCTCCCGCTTGAGCTCGGGGATCCTCCCGTAGCGGAGCCGGGCCGCGGCCTCGAGGTCGCCGGCCCGCTCCGTCCGTTCCTCCTCGGCCTTCGCCCGGTCGAGCTCGGCCCGCAGCGAGCGGAGCTTCTCCACCTCCGCCTTCTCCTTCTGCCAGCGCGCCTGCAGACCCGACTCGCGCTCCTTGAGGTTCGCGAGCTCCCGGTCGAGGGATTTCAGCCGGTCCTTGCTCGCCGCGTCCCGTTCCCGGGCCAGCGCGGTCCGCTCGATCTCGAGCTGGCGGATCCGTCGCGAGAGCTGGTCGAGCTCGCTCGGCCGCGAGTCGAGGGCGAGTCGGACCATCGAGGCCGCTTCGTCGACGGCGTCGATCGCCTTGTCCGGGAGATGGCGATCGGCGACGTACCGGGCGGTCAGCGTCGCCGCGGCGACCAGCGCGGAGTCGTGGATGCGGACCCCGTGATGGAGCTCGTACCGCTCCTTCAGACCGCGCAGGATCGAGATCGTGTCCTCGACCGACGGCTCGCTCACGAGCACGGGCTGGAACCGTCGCTCGAGGGCCGCGTCCTTCTCGATGTACTTCCGGTACTCCTGAATGGTCGTCGCCCCGACACAGTGCAAGGCCCCGCGGGCCAGGGCGGGCTTGAGCAGGTTCGACGCGTCCATCGCGCCTCCTTCCGTCGCGCCGGCGTGGACCAGGGTGTGGAGCTCGTCGATGAAGAGGATGACTTGGCCCTCCGACCGTTCCACCTCCTGGAGGACCGACTTGATCCGCTCCTCGAACTCCCCGCGGAACTTCGCGCCGGCGAGAAGCGCGCCGAGGTCGAGCGCGATCAGCCGCTTCTCGCGCAAGGAGTCGGGCACGTCCTGGACGGCGATCCGTTGCGCCAGCCCCTCCACGACCGCGGTCTTCCCGACCCCCGGATCTCCGATCAGGACCGGGTTGTTCTTCGTGCGGCGCGAAAGGATCTGGATCACGCGTCGGATCTCGTCGTCGCGACCGATGACGGGATCGAGCTTCCGGTCCCGGGCCAGGGCCGTCAGGTCCTTGCCGAACTTCTCGAGGGCCCGGTACTGCGCCTCCGCGCTTCGGCTCTCGACCGGCCGGGCGGCGCCCCGGATCTTCTCCAGCTCGGCCTCCACCGCGGCGCGTCGAAGCCCGGCCTCCTCGAGGATCTCCCGGGCCGGGGAGGCGACGGAGAGGAGCCCGAGCAGGAGTTGGTCGACGGTGGTATACCGGTCCTTCCGCCGGGCGGCCTCGGCTTCCGCCGCGTCGAGCACCTGGGTGAGGGCGCGGGAGAGGAACTGGTCGGACGGCGCGACGTGCTCGGCCGTCGGGCGGGAGCGGAGCCGGTCCTCGGCGCGCGCGACGATCGGGTCCGTCGCGATCGACAGCCCGTCGACGAGCGCGCGGGTGGGGCTCTGCGGGTCGGCGAGGAGCGCCACCAGAAGATGCTCCGGCTCGACCGACGGGTGGCGCAGCTCCGCCGCCCGTTGGAACGCGGCCTCGAGCGCCCCCCGGGCGGCGTCGGTCAGGCGATCGAGATGCATCGCCCGCGCGGGACCGGGCGAGCCGATTTAAGGCGAGCACCCGTGGCCTCGCGTCGTGGCCGAGCTCGGCGTGAACGTAGCCGGTCTCCGCCTTCGGAACCCGTTCCTGCTCGCCTCCGGGATCTGGGGGGAGAGCGGCATCTCGCTCGCCGGGGCGTATCGGGCCGGCGCGGGCGGAGTGATCACGAAATCGATCGGGGCCGCACCGCGCGAAGGCTACCCGAACCCCACCGTCGAGACGTACGGGACCTGGGGCCTGCTGAACGCGATGGGGCTCCCGAATCCCGGGATCGACGAGTACCCGAAGGAGGTCGAGGCCGCCCGCGCGTCGGGAGCGCCGGTGATCGGCTCCGTCTTCGCCGGGACCGCGGACGAATTCGGGCGACTGGCCGAGCGGATGGCCGCGCTCGGCGTCGTCGCGCTCGAGCTCAACCTGAGCTGCCCGCACGCGGAAGGGTTTGGGACCGAGGTCGGCGGTACTCCGGCGGAGGTCGAGCGGATCGTCGAAGAGGTCGTCGACCGCGTCTCCGTCCCGGTGATCGCGAAGATCACGCCGAACACCACCGACGTCGCGGCGTTGGCGATGGCCGCCGAGCGGGGCGGGGCGGCGGCGGTGAGCGCGATCAACACGGTGCGAGCCCTCGCCCTCGACGTCCGGCTCCGACGGCCGGTGCTGGCCCACGGTCTGGGGGGGCTCTCGGGCCCCGCGATCAAGCCCGTCGGGCTCGCCTGCGTTTGGCAGATCTACGAGAAGGTGACGATCCCGGTCGTCGGGGTCGGCGGTATCGCGAGCGGCCGGGACGCGTTGGAGTACGTGATGGCGGGCGCCCGGGCGGTCGAGGTCGGCACGGCGGTCGCGGTGGAGGGGGCCGGCGTGTTCGAACGGCTGGGACGGGAGCTCGCGAGCCTCCTCGACGAGCTCGGGATCGCCCGCCTCGAGGACGCCGTCGGCGTCGCCCACGAGAGTCGCTCGAACGCGGCGTCGGCCGCCGCGGATATATCGAAGGCACGCTAGCGCGCCCCGTGCGGACCGTGGTCCGGGTCACGGAGCGGGTCGAGGAGACGCCGTCCACCGTGACCCTGCGCTTCCCGTTCGCGTCGGCGGCCGCGCCCGGGCAGTTCGTCATGCTGTGGATCCCCGGGGACGACGAACTGCCGATGTCGCTCTCGTACGTCGACGACCTTCAGAAGGGGGTGACCGTGAAGGCCATGGGGGCGAGCAGTCGCCAGATCCAGTCGATCGCGCCCGGCGACTGGGTCGGGCTCCGCGGACCGTACGGGAACCGGTTCGACCTCACGCCCCGGCGTCTGCTCGTGGTCGCCGGGGGGTCGGGGGCCGCGGTCCTCGCCCCCGGGGCGGAGCGGGTCGTCGCCACCGGCGGATCGGTCGTGGTCGCCCTGGGGGCGACCCGGGCTCCGGAGTTGCTGTTCCGACGGCGGTTCGCGGAAATGGGAGCCCGGGTCGAGGTCGCCACCGATGACGGCTCCGCCGGATTCGCGGGCTTCGTGACGGGCGTGGCGGAGCGCCTCCTCGCCGAGCAAC
>JASHVP010000011.1 GCA_030044475.1 Thermoplasmata archaeon
CCCGATGGGCCCGGGGGTCCCGCCCCGGGCGTCGGGCCCTCGAGGGCGCCGACGCCGTGCTGTCGTTCCCGGGACCGGCCGACCGCCCGCGGTTCCGGGCGCTCGCTCCGGCCGCCCAGTCCCCGTTCCTCGGGAGCGAGGACGACTGGTTGCGTCGCGTCCGTCGCGCCGGCGCCCGGGGGATCCGCTGCCTGCTCGGTTACGCCTCCGACGAGCAGGCCGCGCACTGGGGGGTCCCGGGCCCGACCTGGCGCAGCCAGCTCGCGCGCGGGATCGCCGAGGCGGACTCCGCGGAGGTCGCCCGGCACGCGGTGCGGGCCGCGCGGCTGCTCGCCCGGGGGCGGTCGCTTCGGGTGACCGCCGACAACGGCACCGACCTCACGCTTCGGCTCCGCGGGCGCCGGCCCTGGGTCGACGACGGGCGCGTCGACGCCGAGGATCGGCGCCGGGGCCGGCCGATCGCCACCGCGCCCGCCGGCACGGTCGTGGTCGCCGTCGACGAGCGCTCCGCGCTCGGCCTCGTCGTCGCGAACCGGCCGAGCTACCTCGCCCCCGGACGGGTCGATGGCGGGCAGTGGGAGGTCGACCTGGGTCGGCTGCGGAACTACTGGTACACCGGCGGCGGGGCGGCGTTCGAAGCGGAGTTCACCGCGGCGCCCCGAGGGCGCGAGGTCGTGGCGCTGCTCGGGCTCGGACTCAACCGGGCGCTCGCCCCCGGCGTTCCCCACGCCGAGGACGAGGAGGCCGGGGCGGTGACGATCGCGATCGGTGGGAACACGTTGTACGGCGGACGCAACCGGTGCCGCTACCTCTCCTGGGTCACCGTCGGGGAGGCGACGGTCGCCGTCGATGGCGCGCCGCTCGTCGACCGGGGCCAGATCCTCTGAGCGCGCCCCGGCCCGGCTCGGGCGGGCGTTCTTCGACCGGCCGACGGTGCGCGTCGCCCGGGACCTGCTCGGCGCCCGGCTCGAGGTCCGGGGGGACGGGCCCCCCCGGTCGGTCCGGATCGTCGAGACCGAAGCGTACCTCCGGGGGGATCCCGCGAGCCACGCGTACGCGGGCCCGACGCGCCGCACTCGGTCGATGTTCGGCGCCCCGGGGACCCTCTACGTCTACCGGATCCACCAAGTCGTCTGCGCCAACCTCGTCACCCGCCGCGGAACGGCGGTCCTGCTCCGGGCCGGCGCCCCGGTCGGTCGCCCCCTCCCGTCGACGTCGGGGCCCGGCCGGTTGTGCCGGGCCCTCGGGATCACGATCGCGGACGACGGACGCGACGTGGTCGGGGACCGACGGGTGCGGCTGGTCCGGAGGGACGGCCCCTCCCCGCCGATCCGCACGGGGGTCCGGGTGGGGATCCGGCGGGGCGTGGAGCGGCCGCTCCGGTTCTGGATCGACGGCGACCTGTGGGTGTCCCGACCCCGGAGCCCGCTTACTTCAGCTTCGCCCAGTCGAACCCGCGGCGGCGCGGCGAGGCGCCGAACCCGCAGGAGGCGCAGACGCCCTTCTGGCGGTGGTACGAGTGGCGGCCGCACCGGCGGCAGATGATGTGGACGATCTTGCCCCCCCGACGGGCCGGCGTTCCCTTTCCCATGCTCGTTCCTCCGACCTACGGGGAGACGAAGACGACGGAGTCGCCGCGGACGAGAGTGATCCCGGGATGGCGGGTCGTCGTCTCCCCGACGACCTCCTCGGCTCCGCTCAGCACCAGGTTCAGGTGCTGGTCGAACGCGTCCAGGACCCCCCGGTACGTCCGGCCGCCCCGCGTCTCGACGAGGACCCGCTGGTGCATGCTCTGCTGCAACACGTCGAGCGGCTTCATCGGCGAGGGTTGGGGCGAGACCGGGTGCCCTTCTTAACGGTTGCCGAAGCGCGGTCGCGCCCCTCGCCGAGGAGACGGTGGCCGGCCCGTTCGACCGCTCGCACCAGTCCGACCGCGGCCCGGGTCGACGCCGGCGTCGGGGGAACGCGCGGCAGCAGCGCGCCGACCCGTCGCGCGACCGCCTCGACCGGACCCGTTCCGTCCACGAACCGGAGCCGAGCCCCGAGAACGTGGGCGATCGCCGTGTGATAGAGGACGGCCTCCACCCGGGCGACCGGGCGGTGGATCGCCTGCAGGTCGGCCGGGTGCCCCTCGGGGTCGCGAGCGGACCGCCGCCGGCGTTCGGCCTCGCCGACCCGTAGGAATACGGTTCCGTCCGGGGCCCCGAGGCGGCCGCGACGCGCCAGGGCGAGCGCACGATCGGAGACGTCGTCGAACAGTGCCGGCGGAGCGTAGCCGGCCGCCACCAGTCCCGCCGTATAGGTCACCGGTCCCACGAATCCGGAGTCGAGGAGGACGGAGCGACCCGACCGCCGCAGGGCGGCGGCCGTCGCCCACCGTCGGCACTCCTCGTCGAGCAGTACGCGCTCGAGCCGTTCGAGGTCGCGGACGGAACGGAACCGCAGGTTGGGGCGTGGGTCCAGTCGGGCATACGCCTCCGAGATCGGGACCGCGTCGAGCCGAGGCGCGAGGTGCGCGACGAGACTGCTTTTTCCGGACGCCGAGGGGCCCTCGATCGCCATGATCGTCGGGCGGCGGGTCCGGCCGGTCATCGCGCCCGGCTCCGCAACGTCCGCGCGACGAGGTCGAACGTCCGACGGAGCACCGGGATGCTCTCCTGGAACCGGGGTTCCCAGCCCCGTTCCCGGAGGTGGTCGCTCACGACAAAGATCGCCGCGGCCGCCCGCCGGCGCCGGGCCGCGACGGCGAACACCGCGGACGCCTCCATCTCGACCGTGAGATAGCCGGCCGCCCGGTAGCGACGCAGCTCCCCCACCGTCTCCCGGTACGGGGCGTCGATCGTCCACGTCGTTCCTTCCCGGAACGGGACTGCGGCGTCCGCGAGCGCGGTCCGGAGCCGCGCGGTGAGAGGATGGGACGGATACGCGAACGCCCCGGCCCGGACGTAATGGTGGGAGGTCCCCTCATCGCGCAGCGCCCGCCGGCAGAGGACGACCGACCCGACGTCGAGCCCCGGCTGCAGTGAACCGGCCATGCCGAGGATCACGATCCGACGGACCCCGATCGCCATCGTCTCCTCGGCCGCGATCGCGGCGAGGGGGGCTCCGATCCCGCCGAGGACGAGCGCTCCGACGCGCGGGGCGATGGGCACGATCTCGCTCGAGGGCGAGGGACCTCGCGGGTACCGCTCCTCGAGGAACGGCTTCCACGAGCGTCCGAAGAGGAGGATCAGGTTCGGAGGCGCCGGGGCCGGCGGGGTGCCGTCGCGACGCGCGACGTACCGGTGGAACCGGAACGGCGTGACCACGGCCTTCCCCCGGTGTTTGCCCGGGTGGTGCGGGAACGTCACGGCCGGCGGACGACCGCCCGCCTCTTCCCGTTGCGGGGCCGACCGTGGCGCGCCTCCTCATCAGGCGAGCCGCCCTGGGAGTCCGATGGCGAGTTCCCCGGTCCGCTGGCAGTGCGTGGCGACCGGCCGGGTGCAGGGCGTGAACTACCGGGCCCGGGTCGCGGAGTCCGCCGGCCGGCACGGGGTCGTCGGGACCGTGGCCAATCATCCGGACGGATCGGTTCGGATCGATGTCCAGGGCGACCCGGACCGGGTCGCCGAGTTCCTCCGAGACATCGGCGGCCCGCGGGGGCTCAGCGACGCGACCTCCGTGGAACGGGTCGCGGAGCTTCCCGTGGCACCGGAACGGCGCGGATTCTCGATCGTCCGGTAGACGTCGGCCGCCCACGGTGCTTTTGGCCGTTCCGGGGTTCGCACGGCCCGTGCCGTCCGAACCGCCGTTGTCGCACCGGTACGCCGCCCGGGTCCTCTCCGCGCGCTCGCTCGCCGAGATCGCGCGCGAGATCGAGGCGACGGCGAGCGACCCCGAAGGCGTGGGCATCATGACCCGGAAGGGACGGATCTACCCGGTCCGGCTGGACGCGGTCCCGCTGAAGGCCGCCCCGATCCTGAAGCAGGAGATGCTCTCGGTCGGCGGGGACGCGGCCCACGCCCGGGGGATCGCCGACCATTCGGTCCCCGACTCTCCGGTCGTGCTCCTCGGCACGTGGGGGCAGTACCGACGGTTGATTCCGAAGCTGCAACGCCAGCCGTTCCGCCTCCGCGAAGTCGGCGAGGAAGTCGACCGCGCGCTCCGCGCCTACGTCGCCCACGGGAGCCGCGAGGTGGGGGGAGCGCATCGGACGTTCGTCGTCGGCGACCGTCCGCGCGTCCTGGGCGTCGTCAACGTGACCCCTGACTCGTTCTCGGACGGCGGCCGGTTCCTGGACCCGGCGGCGGCGATCGCCCACGCGGAGCGTCTGGTGGCGGAGGGGGCGGACGCGATCGACATCGGCGGGGAGTCGACCCGTCCCGGCGCGACCCCCGTTCCCCCGGAGGAGGAGTGGCGGCGCGTGGGCCCGGTGCTGGACGGGCTCCGGGGACGGCTGTCGGTCCCGATCAGCATCGACACGCGGCACGCGGAGGTCGCCGAGCGGGCCGTCGCGGCCGGCGCGGACATCGTGAACGACGTCGAGGGGCTCCGC
>JASHVP010000135.1 GCA_030044475.1 Thermoplasmata archaeon
CCACAGTTCCCGGCCCTGACTTCGCTGCAAGATGTGCAGGAATTCGTGGATTAGGTCCAGGTAGACGTCCATCAACGGGCTGTTCGTCAAATGGTTGCGAGAGACGACAATCGCGTTCTCCGTGGTCTCGACCATTCGGAAGCCGGCGGCGCGCACTTCCGGCGGGGTGCGCCGCGGAGCGACGTACATCCACCCGGGTCCGTCGTTGAGATAGACCACGGTCTCGACGGCGATCTGACGGACTCGGCGATCATCGCCAGGATATTTCCGAAACGGAACCGTCCGGTCCAGCCCACGGAACAGCTCGAGCAGTGGATACTTCCCGGCCGGCCTCGCTCGGTCCGGACGGAATGCCGAGGGGACGGGGTACTGGTCCGGCTTTCGTCGCGGCCTGACTCGAGGAACCGTCACCCGACGAACTCGTCGACCCGGCATGCGTCCGTCTCCTCGACCGTCACCCGTCTGGCGGGAGTCGGGCGAGCACATCAGGTCTCGTAGAGTCCCGTCGATTCCTCGGCTTGGGGGGTACGTCCGCAACCGTCCTTCGCGAGGTCCGTCTCGAGGTGCCGGGCGTTCCACGGCCTCCCCGGAAGGGGGACTTACGGGGGTTCCGTGAGTGACAACGAGAGGTGCGTCGAGATGCCGAAGGGGAGCAAGACCGGTCCGTGGCTGGCGAGCGTGCCGATCGTCGTCTCGGACAAGAACGTGGCGAAGAAGTGGTACACGGAGAAGCTTGGCTTGGAGGTCACGGCGGACGATGGGCACTGGGTGGCCGTGGGGAACCCATCTCGCGGAAGCGTGATCCACCTCTGTCAGGCCTCGGAGAACCGCCCCGCCCCGATCCCCATGGAGCCGGGACCCTGGGGGTACGTCCTGACGATCTCCGGAGATTTCCGGGAGGAGTGTCGGAAGATGAAGGACCGAGGAGTGGAGTTCACGCACGACCCCGAGGAGGCCCCCTGGGGCTGGTACGCGATCGTCAGCGATCCGGACCGGAATCTTCTCTACCTCAGCGCCGGGATGCCCTGAGGCGGCCGTCGTCGCGGCTCGTGGCGGGCCGGGACGGCCGCCGGTCCCCCCCGAGAGTTCCGCCCTGGGACGCCTCGGTGCGGCCTAGACGATCCGGATGAGGGAGTATGCCACGCTCTCCGTCCCCTCGGCGAGCACGTGGTTCGGGGTCCAGGGAGAGACCCCGTGAACGAAGATCCGTCCCTGACGAATGTTCATCTCGATGCGCAGGGTGGCGACCGCCCGAAGCGGGCTCAGGAACTGGGAGGAGGTCCGGCAGACGGCGATCGCATGCACCGGCTGTCCGTGAATGACGTTGAGCAGGGCGTCCGGGAGTCGAGCGACGGTGTCGGGGGTGAGCGCCACCCCCAGTCCGTTGGCGACCGACTCCAGCCCCTGGACGGACACCACGAGCAGCCCGGGGTGGGCGGCGGACGCTCCCTCCCGGAGGAACTGGACGGGCTCGGAGGCGCCGGGGTCGCCCATCGCCGAGGCGAATTCCAGCTTTCGGGTCTGGATGACCATCCCGGCCGAGTCCCCGGACTTGGCCGCTCCCCACCCCCGGGGAGCCATCAGCCGTAGGTGCGGGTTCAGCTTCGTCATGGGGACGTGGGCCGAGAGCCGATCGACCACCTCCTCGGGTCCGGTGCTGGAGTGGGGGACGAAGAACACGTGACCTCCCCGCAGCACCGCGTGGGAGATCATCGGGTAGGTCAGGAGGTCGCCCGCCTGGATCGGGGTGACGTCGTCGAGCTCCAGGAGGGACAGCTTGCCGAACGGGAGCCGGCCGAAGGCCGAGGCGAAATCCTTCGAACCGGGCCAGAGGTGGCCCGGCATCGAGTCGGACTCGGGGTCCGGCGGCCCGGGGCGCAGCAGGGCATACGGGCGGGCTGGCATGACGGCATCGAACTTGGCCGACTCGAGCGTGTACGGGTAGACGGGGTTCTCGATCCGGACCCCCCGGAGCTTGAGGACGGTCAGCCAACGTTCGAGGCGCTCCTCCCTCGCCTCGCGCTGCGCCACGATGACCCCGTTGACCAGGTAGTCCAGGGAGGTCTGCTCCTCCCGCTCGAGGATGAACACCAGATGCGACGGGAGCTTCGACATCCGTCGCATCAGGAGACGCTCGATCTCGGCCCGGTCCGGCGCCCCGTCCGCGGAGGGACCGCCCGCCAGATACTGTTCGACCAGGGCGTCCCACGAATCGATGACCACGAGGGTCCGGTGCTCCGGATCCATCCGCGACCACGCGTCCTGGAGCGGTGCGGGCAGCCACAGGAACGACGAGAGGTCGGCGTTGGTGGCGCTCTCCGTCTCCAGAAGCCGGTTCAGGGAGTGGGCGACCGTCTGGGCCGTTTGCGAGACCGTGCCGACCCAGCTCGCGGTATCGACGATCTGGATCGAGCGTCCTCCGTTGTGACCCAGCCACGGGAACTCGCGGCCCAACTCGTCCTGACCGACCCGATTCGTGATCAGGACCTTGTCCCCACGGAACTCTTCCAGAAGGGCCAGGGAGAAAGTGGACTTCCCGGATCCGGGAGGACCCCGGATCAGAAGGGTGTGGTGGCCCGGGAGGTCCATGAAGTCGCTGACTTCCGGGGGCAGGCGGCGTACCGTGCTCATCGGTGGAACATCGGGAGGCGCTTCGGATAAAATTACAAAACGTGGCCTCATAGTCGTAGTGTCGCAGCGGTCGCTACAATCTCATCGAGACGGAAGCTTCGGGGGCTCGCTCGACCGCCCGCAGACCCGTGCGAGTCGCTCGAGCTGCGCTCCGAGGTTCCGTTGCCCGAGGTTCCCCCCGTGGGGCGTGTCGGTCCCCGAGGCGATGACGCGGACCGACGTCGCCCCTCCCGCTTCTTCCAATTCCACCCGGGGCAACATCGAAATGCCCGCGGCCGACCGGCCCGAGTCGATGGTCAAGTCGAGGACCAAGAGCCGATCCGGGACCACGTCTCCGAACCTCCCGCGCAAGTCGAGCGCGATCGGAACACCGGTCGCTCGGACGGCATCGGCCGTGCCCGGTGTGAGCAAGGCGGGAACGTAGCGGAGGTGCGTCCAGATCGGGCCGCCCGGCCGAGGTTCCCACTGCCGAACGGTCGTCCGGAGGTCATCGGGACTCCACCACCGTGCCACGGAGGTGCGGTGCGTGCAGGCTCCCCAAACGCGGTCGATGCGCACGGGGATCTCCCGGCGGGCCGTGAGCGTCCGATCACGTCCGGCGGCCATGGTGCTTTGACGTCCGTCTCACTCCGCGCAATGCCAAACGAGCATCGGGTCACGGCCGAGCGATCGCGTGGAAGAGCTCGTGGCCCCCCGTACCCTCGGGCACGAACGTTTGCGACTCCACCTCGAACCCGCTGTCCTCGATCCAACGTCGATACGTGGCGGCGTCGGCATGGCTCCAGTACATCCGCGCGCCACTTCCCAGCCAATCCTCCTCGTACCCCTCGTAGGCCGTATGCCCCGTGACGACCACGAATCGTCCCCGAGGCGAGAGCCATTGCCGGATGCGGGCGAGGAGCGGCGGCTGCTTCGGCCTGGGGACATGGATTAGGGCGTACAGACAGACGACCGCGTCGAAGGAGTTCCGCGGAAAGTCGACCTCGGTCATGTCGCCCAGCCGAAAGGTGCCCGTCGGGACGTTCGACCGCGCACGCTCGATCTGGACCGGGGAGACGTCGACCCCGGTCACTCGGAAGCGCTCGGCGAGGATCACCGAAGCCGGGAGACCGGCTCCGCATCCTAGGTCCAATACGGGAGCTCCCGGGGGGACCGTTTTCCAGAGCGGGGAGAGCCAACCCCGATAGGTGCCGACGTTGCGATCCTCCACGTCGGAAGCGCTCCGCTGCGGGCGGTAAGCCCACGAGGCGGCATCCCAGCTCGTCCGCACGACGTCCTCGGGTCGGTCCGTCGGGTCGCCCATCGCCGCGGGTCGCGCACGGTCTTCCCCTTCTTGAGTCGGTGGTGGGCCGGTTCCGGGAACGATTTAGCGACCGGGCGGCTCCCCGGACTCCGTGGCGAAATCGAGTCTCGGCGACAGCGCGCTCCGATGGAAACGGTACTATCGCTGGACCTCGAAACGACCTCCCCGGGACCTCCTGCTCCAGACCCTCAACCACGTCGAGTGGGAAGGAACGCGGGCCCGCGGACGACTCGCCATCGAACTCGGGTTCGGCGCCGGGACCGACACGTTGGAGCTGCTCCGGAGAGGTTGGAGCGTCGTGGCGGTGGATGGACAGGAGTCCGCGGCGACGATCCTGGCGAAGCGAGTGCCTCCGCGTTGGCGACCCCGGCTCACGATCCTCGTGGGCCCGATGGAGGAGTTGCAGCTCCCTCGGGCGGACCTGGTCTACGCGAGCTTCTCCCTCCCATTCTGCCGCCCCGAGAGATTTCCCGAACTCTGGTCGACGATCCGGTCGAGCCTCCAGGGGGGCGGTCACTTCGCAGGGCAACTGTTCGGGGACCAGGACGAGTGGCATGGGGAGCGGCCGTTCTCCTTTCACTCTCGCCGCGAAGTCGTACGGCTCTGCCGGGGGTGGAAGGTCGAGATGCTGCGCGAGACCGTCGAGGAGGGTCGTTCGTTCGAAGGACCCAAGCACTGGCATTTCTTCGACCTGATCCTCGAACAGCCCCCCACGCGAAAGGCCCCGGGGCAAGGACCCCGGGATCCGAAGTCCTCGAAGAGCTGAGGTCCGCCCTCCTCGGAGCGTCCTCCCTCGCGTCGCCTCGTTGAGACGGGCTCGGTTCGAGCGAGCCGGGGATACCGACAAATATCTCCCGACGGGTCCGCGCGACACGGATGAGCCCTGCCTCGGCGCCTCCCTCGATGGCCTCGACGTCGTTCACCCCCGCCCCACCCGTGGCGGCGGGGTCGAACAACCGCCGTTGGATGGCGGCCATCGGGTCGGCCGGTGCGGGAATCGTGTTTTCGATCGCGGCCTTCGAGTCGTGGTTCGCCCTCTCCGCCACTGAGTCGGGCACCACGGTGTACGAGTACTTCTATCCCGGTTCCTCGTTCAGCGTGGTCGGCGGAGGCACGTCGCAGAGCATGGGATACGCGGCGGCCGGGGCCGGACCGGTCGGAGCGTTGTACGAAGGGATTCTGGCGACGATGCTCCTCCTGGCGGTCCTGGCGTTCCTCGGGTGCGTGCTCGGAGTCCTGGGCGCCTCGGGAAGACTCCGAAATCCCGATTGATTCAATACGGTCTGGGGGTTGTACGTGACCGTCGTCTTCGTCGACATCATCCTAGTGGCGCTCGTACCCGTTATTCAACCCACCCTCTTCGGAAAGTCGAACGGGGGCTGCACCGGCTTCCCCTCGGGAGCGAACCCGTGCAATTCCTACTGGGGGAGCGGTACTGCGAGTGGACTCAGTTTGTCGTGGGGCGCGGATGTCGGCTGGTATCTTGCCATCGCGGGCGCGGCGATGGCCGCGACCGCGCTCGGCCTGTGGTGGAGCACGGCCAAGGACCCGTGGGGCGCCGCCGGCCGACCCGAATCCTTCTCCGCCGCGTCCGGGGCACCCGCGTCGCCGCCGGGCCCGCCGGCGCTCGGTTCTGCCGACGTCGACCGACTTCTCAACCTGAAGCGGATGCTCGATGCGGGCCAGCTGACCGGCACGGAGTTCCAGCAACTCAAGTCGCAGATACTGGGTCCGGTCCCTTCTTCTCCACCGATGAGCCGGAACGAGGCGGGAGAGGAACTGCTCCGGTTGAAGTCCCTGCACGACGCCGGCGTTCTGACCGATGCGGAGTACGAGGAGCTCCGCAAACGGGTCGTCGCCCGCCTCTAGGCCGTCGAACTCCCCGAGCTTGCCGGGTCGGGGTGCGAGCCACCTTGCACCTCGCCTCGGTGGGACGCCCGCGCCGCAAGCTCAGGGGCGCGAGTGACCTCGGCGCGCCTGCGCAAGAATGTCCACGATGTCGTCCCGACGCGCTACGAACTCGAGGTAGGAGTGGTCGAGGCTGCGGGCGTTCTGCTCGAACAACGCGGATACTTGTCTCAGGAGTTGCTCCCTCCACTCTGGCGAGGAGGTCCAGTGCTTCAATTCGACCAATCGCTTCGCGATTAGATCCTCGACTCCCAGAACGCGGACCGGTCCATACGGGGTCGAGAACCGCTGAGTCTTGAGATACGAACCGCTCAAACGGGGACCCACAAAATCAAGGTCGAGCTCCCAATCCTCACGGCGCCAACGACGACCGCTTCGCACGAACCCCCAGGCTTGCACGACGCGCTCCGCCGCCGAGATTGGAGCCTCCGGGATGACGAGGTCCACATCGAGGGATGGTTCGATCCCGGAAGCGTAAACGTCGACCGCGGAGCCTCCGACGATGATGACTTCGGCATCGATCGCGGCCGCAAGTAGGGCGCCCAGATAGAGCACGCGCTGGGCCGGCGAACGGGCGGACGCGATGGCCTGCTCCACTCGTTCTCGGGGTACCTTCATCGCCGCTTGCGTGACCCCACCGGGCGACCGGTCGCGAATGGCTCGTCCTTCTCGGGGGGGCGGTGAAATTCCCGAGCGTATCGTGACGCGATCGAACCGTTCGGCCGGTAGTCCGCCGGGTGGTACCAATCGAACTCCCTCGGCTCGTCTCGACTGCGCGGAGAGCCAGCACTACGCTTCGCGATTCTCGGTTCCTCCGACCAACGGAGGCGAATCTTCTTCTGGAGATAGGTTCGCAAATCCACATCGACCAACCGGAAGCCATCCGCCCGCTTTTGCACGAGCCCGACGCGGACACCGTCCTTCAGGATACGATACGCCTTGATCTCCGGGACGTCGGCGATCTTGGCGACACGATAGCCGGTGAGGGGGACCTCAGAGTTGGCGAGAACCCCGAGCACGAGCACTCGAGCCCGGCTGCGAGCGAATTGCAGGAGGCCGGGATCAACGTCCATGGCCCTCAAGACGACATGGGATTGACGAGTATTTTTACTATCCGATATAGATAGTATTGCGACTCTCCCCCCGTGACGGAGTTCCTCGTCCGCCGAGACCGCTGGATTGGGGGCAAGTGCCCGGGCATCGACACCGAGTCCCGGAGGACGACGACGGTCCGGAGCCACTTCGGAGGATCTTACCGCTGCGCCGGCCGAGCGACCGGGTCGCTTTACGCGGCCGAGAGCTCCGAGTGCCGTGCCGCGCGATCCGGTCGTGGACTGGCTCCTCGAGCCCGATCAACCGGGGATCCGGTACCTGACGCTCACGCAGCTGCTCGGGCGGCCCGAGACCGACTCCGAGGTGCGGACGGCGAGGGCGCGGATCCCCTCGACCGGGTGGGCGGCGGAGTTGCTCTCGCGCCGAGATCCCGCCGGTTGGTGGATTCGCCCGAAGGGGTGGCTCGAGCCACGGTTCCTCGGAACGAACTGGAACATGCTGGCCCTGGCGGACTTGGGCGCTTCGCGCGAAACACCGGAGATCCGGACGTCGTGCGAGTTCTGGATGGGCAGTGCCCCTCTCCAGGGAGGCGGGGTGGGTGGCTTCGGGAAGGGAAAGGGACATCACTGCTACACCGCGAACATGGCCCGCGCGCTGATCCGGATGGGCTATGCCGAGGACCCCCGGATTCAGAGGACGATGGAGTGGCTCACCCGGACCGCCCACCCGAACGGAGGGTGGACCTGTCGATTCTCCACGAGCGGTCCGGCGACCAGCCGATCGCTGGACGCGTGGGAGGGATTGGCCGCGTTCGGGGCCTACCCCCGAAACCTCTGGACGAAGGAGATGCGAGGCTGTGTCGAGCGCACGGCGGAGTACTACCTCGAGCGGGAACTCCACCTCCAAGGAGAGCGGTACGATCCGTGGTACCGGTTCCACTGGCCGACGCACTACTACTACGATCTCCTGGTGGGTCTCGACTGCCTGACCTCGCTCGGGTACGCGGGCGACCCGCGGCTCGCGTTTGCCCTGGACCTCCTGCGCAAGAAGCAACGGACGGACGGCCGTTGGAATCTGGACGCGCACCAGACGGACCCGGACCCGGAGGGCGCGCGATGGTTCCAGGAACACCCCAACCGCCGACCGACGCCGTTGGCGTTGGAGACCCCGGGGAAGCCGAGCAAGATGATCACGCTTCGCGCGCGC
>JASHVP010000136.1 GCA_030044475.1 Thermoplasmata archaeon
ATCTCGGCGCCGTGCGCGGCCTCCATCTGGACGAACAGGCCGGCCCACAGCGGCGTGGCGAAGCTCGTCCCCCCGCCGGCGTCGTCCTGGCCGTTGTAGTAGACGAAGTTGTCCGCGGCGGCCGCGGCGACATCCGGTGTGCCCCGGTGCCCGTTCGCCTCGATCGGCGCCGCGGCGCTCCCGACCTCCTGCCAGGACGGCGCGCTGTAGACCGAGGAGAACCCGCCGCCGCTGTCCGCCCAGGCGGTCTCCGAGAACCCCGTGACCTGCCCGAGGACGTTGCGCGAGAGGGACGGGTTCGTCCCGCCGACCGCGACGACGTACGTGGAGGTGGACGGGTACTCGGGGGAGACGACTCCGTTGCACGCGGTCTGGTCGCCTCCCTGGTCGCCCGTGGCGGCGAACAGCGCGACCCCGTGGTGGGCCGCGGTCGCGAAGGCGGTCTCGAACCCCCCGGCGAGGCCCGAGCTGGTCGACTCGGCCGTGCCGAACGACATCGAGACCGCCCGGACGTCGGCGAGCCCGATGGCGGTGTTCAGCGCGTCGATCATCGTCGCGTCGGTCGGCGAGTATCCGTCGCTCGCCGGTCCGTCGGGCGCGTACACGGCGTCGAGGGAGGCGCCCGGCGCGATCGAGCCGGACCACTCGAGGTCGAGCGTGAGCTCCTGGGGGGCCTTGCTCGGGTCGTTCACCGCGTTCGCGGAGGGCGACGGCGCGCCGTCCACTGGGTACGGGGTCCACGAGACCGACGGGAAGCTCGAGGGGTAGTCGTTCGCGAAGAACGAGGAGATATCGCTCGGGTTGTATCCCCAGCCCCAGAGCAACAGCGCGATCGCCAGCCCCGACGACGAGCTCGCGGACGCGCCGCTCAGGTTGTAGAGACCCGAGAGGTCGTAGATCTGGCGGGCCACGGCCGGGGTCACCAGGTTGCCCCCTTGCGCCGGGTCGGAGGAGGTCGGCGCCAAGGCCGTCATCGGAAGCGAGAACGAGTCGAATCCGCTCGCGAGCCCGGCGATCGTGGCCACCTCGTCCTCGAGCGGGCCGGGGAGGGACGGGGGCGACGCGGGGAACTCGACCCCGCGGGCGCCGACGAAGCCCTGGTCCTCCTCGGTGCTGAATGCGGCGTCGACCGCCGCCACCGGCCCCGCGACCGTCAGCGAGAGCCGGTCGGGGGTCGTGTGGACGACGGCCAGGCCCTCGGCCACGAAGTACGATTCGGCCGCCGCGTACGCGGCGACGGGGAGTCCCCATTCGTTGCCGATCGCCGCCAGCGTCATCGGCGGCGTGCCGCTCGCCGGCGTCGCGAAGAACGACGGGTTGCTGGCCCGGAAGGTGATCTGGACGAGGAGGTCGCCTCCCGCCGGGACGGCGCCGTACACGCCCGTCGGGATCGACCCGGCGAAGCCGGCGCGGTCGGCGAAGCTCCCGTCATAGAACGCCGGAAACGCGGGCGCGACGAACCCGCCCGGCACGGGGGCCCCGGGGCTCCCCGTCGCCGCGGTGGCCCCGACCGGTAGGCTCACCGCCATCGCGACCGCGAGCCCGAGGACGAGGAGACCACGGAAGAACGGCATCCGAGTCGCTCCGACCTCCCCTCTCCGATCCGGGGCGGAAATAGCTTGGGGGACGGGGGCCGAGTCTCAGTCGCGGATCGGTTTCGTGTAGCCCGGCGGAAGGTGGAACGTTCCCTCGCCCCCGAACGGGTCGGGGCGGGGCGTCGGGGCATCTCCTCGCTTCGCGGCGAGGTAGGCGTCGACCGCGCTGGCCGCGTCGGACGCGGACCCCATCGCGTAGACGACGGAGCGGCCGCCGGCGGCGAACACCCCGGGGACCGCGGTCGCGAACCCCGGACGCTTCCCTTCGGGCCATCCCTGCGAGGTGATCTTCAGATCGAGCTCGTCGCCGAGGCCGGTCAGGTCGGCCTTCTGCCCGACGGCGACGATCACGGTGTCGCACGCGATCGTCTCCTCGGAGCCGACCACGGGGACGGGCGCGCGACGTCCGCCGGCGTCGGGCGGGCCCAGCTCGACCCGTTGCACGACGAGCCCCTCCGCATGCGAGGTGCCGACGATCCGAAGCGGCGTCCGCTGGAAGAGGAACCGGATCCCCTCCTTCTCCGCGCCCTGGACCTCCTCCGGGTCCGCCGGCATCTCGTCGCGGCCTCGGCGGTAGACGAGCGTGACGTGGCCCCCCCCGCAGGTGCGGAGCACGCTGCGGACCGAGTCCATCGCGACGTCGCCTCCTCCGACGACGACCACCTCCCGCCCGACGGTCACGGGCCGGCCGTGGTTCAGGTCGGTCAAGAACTGCAGGGCGGGCAGCACGCCGGGCAGCGACTCTCCCGGTACTCCGAGGACCCGATGGGTCGACGTCCCGACCGAGAGGAAGACGGCGTCGTACCCGTCCTGGAGGAGCTGCTCGAGCGGGAGGTCGCGGCCGACCTTGGTCGATCGGACGAAAGTGACGTCGAGCTCCCGAAACCGGGCGCGGTCGGTCTCCACATCCGCGTCCGTCATTCGGTAGGCGGGGATCGTCTGCATGAGGCCGCCGAACCGGTCCTCCTGCTCGTAGACGGTGACCGAGTAGCCACGGACCCCGAGCTCCCACGCCGCCATGAGGCCGGCCGGTCCGGCCCCGACGACGGCGACGCGCTGGGGCTTCGGCTTCGACGGGACGTACACGAGGTCGCTCCGGCCGAAATCGAGCGCCGCGCGCTTCAGGTGGCGGATCGCGATCGGGACTCCCTTCTTCGTGATCACGCAGGAGTCCTCGCAGTAGTGGTAGCAGACCTTGCAGAGCGAGGTGGAGAGCGGGTCGTCGCGCAGGGTGACCCGGGCCGCGCCGTCGAAGTCCTCCGCCGCGATCAGCCGGATGTACTCCCGGCAGTCCTGCGTGATCGGGCAGGCCTCGACACACCACGGCCGGCGGCACTGGATGCACCGCTTCGCTTCCAGGACGGCGTCCGCCTTCGAATAGGCGTGCAAGACCTCCCGAAAGTCGCCGGTCCGCTCGGCCACCGGTTCCTCCGGGACCGGCACGCGCACCGGATCGAGCTTCGGAGGCGTCGGTTTGGTGGCAGGAGCGGCGCCGGCCATCGCTCTCCCCCAAACGACCGGCGGGCGCGATAAGACGCTTGCCCCGGGCCGACCGGGCGGGTCTCGCTCGGCGGGCCGTTTCCGACGGGTTCCGCCTTATAGGCGCCCCGTCCTCCTTCCGGCGCACGGAGCGCCGGCCATGGTCCTCGACTCGTTGGGGAAGTCCCTCCGGGGCGTCCTCCAGAAGATCGCCCGCGGCGGGGCGGTCGACGAGGCGTTGCTCGCGGAGGTCGTCCGCGACATCCAGCGCGCGCTGCTCCAGGCGGACGTCAACGTCCAGCTCGCCCTCGATCTGACGCAGCGGGTGCGTCGGCGGGCGACGCAGGAAAAGCCGCCGGCCGGGGCGAGCCTCCGCGACTTCCTGGTCCGGATCATCTATGAGGAGATCCGGGGGATCCTCGGGAAGGATCGGCCGTTCGAGCTGAAGCCGAAGCGGATCCTCCTCGCGGGGCTGTTCGGCCAGGGGAAGACGACCACCGCCGGAAAGCTCGCCCGGTACTTCCAGAAACGCGGCGTGCGCGTCGGGCTCGTCGCCGCGGACGTCCACCGCCCGGCTGCGATCGACCAGCTCGAGCAGCTCGCCGCCAAGGTCGGGGCGGAGTTCTACGGCAACCGGTCCGAGCGGCGCGCCGAGGTGATCGTCCGCGAGGCGCTCGCCCAGTTTCCCCCGCACCTGGCCGTCCTGGTCGACACGGCCGGTCGGAGCGGGATCGACGCGGAGCTGATCGCCGAATTGCAGCGCGTGAAGGCGGCGGCCCAGCCGGACGAGGTGCTGCTCGTCCTCGACGCGGCGATGGGGCAGACGGCCGGCCGGAGCGCCGAGGCGTTCCACAAGGCCGTCGG
>JASHVP010000137.1 GCA_030044475.1 Thermoplasmata archaeon
CGCACTGGAACCGGATCGCGGCGCTGGGCCAGACGTTGCTCGAACTCGAGCGGGTGGGCCCGGAGTACGCCCGGACAGTGGTCGCGAACGCGCGCGCCCTCGGCGCCGCGCTCGCGGAACGCGGGCTGCCGCTGCTCGCGGAGGCCGAGGGATTCACGCGCTCCCACCAGATCCACATCGACCGGAGGCGCCTGCGAGCGGCCGCGGACCTGGGCACCGGGGAGCTCGCCCGTCGGCTCGAGAAGCAACGCCTGCTCATCGACCTGGTCGGCCGGGTCGGAACGGCCGAGGCGGCCCGACTCGGCCTCGCGCCGGCCGACATGCCCCGCCTCGCCGACTTGCTCGTCCGGGGGGGCCTGCGGTCCGAGCGGATCGCGGACGAGGTTCGCGACTGGCGGCGGACGTTCCGCGCGCTGCGGTACGCGTAGGGCGAGCCCGATGCGCCGTCGGCCGGGCCGAAATCGTCGCCCCGTCGCGCTGACGGGGACCCCGGGCACCGGCAAGAGCGCGGTGGCGGCCCGGCTCCGGGACCTCCGCACGGTCGAGGTCGACGCGCTGGCCGTCCGATGGGGCCTGGCCCGGGGGCCCGCCGGCCGCCGCACGGTCGACCTCCCCGCGATGGTGCGACGCGCCCGTCGTCCGGGGTCGCTGCGCGACGTCGACGTCGTCGTCGGGCACCTCGCGCACCTGCTGCCGCTCCGGGACGTGGTCGTCCTGCGGTGCCGTCCGGACCAGCTCGGGCGACGGCTCCGGAGCGCCGCCCGCGGAACGGCGGCGGAGCGACGCGAGAACGCCCTCAGCGAGGCGCTCGACGGGATCCTGCTCGAGGCGGTCGGGCGCGGCCGTCGCGTCGCCGAGGTCGATACGACCGATCGAACGGTCGCGGAGATCGCCCGCGAGGTGCGACGCCGCCTCGCGCGACGGCGCGGGACCCGGCATGCCCGCGTCCGCTGGCTCTCGGACCGCCGGGTCACCGACCATCTTTTGGACCCACCGCGATAGGGACCGCCGATGGTCCTCGAGGGGTACCGGGCCCGGGTCGCCCCCTACGTCGCCCGGCTCTCCCGCCCGTTCCTCCGCTGGACCCCGAACGCGCTGAGCACCCTCGCCCTCTCGCTCGCGGTGGCGGCGGGCGGCGTCGCCGCGCTCGTCCGCTGGACGACCCCCTTCCTGTTCCTGGCCGTGGCGGGGCTCGTCTTCCTCTCGGGTCTCTTCGACGTGATCGACGGCCACGTGGCGCGGGCGACGGGCCGGGCGTCCGCCCGGGGCGACCTCCTCGACCACGTCTTCGACCGGTACGCCGACCTCGCGATCGTCGTCGGCCTCGCGGTCTCGGGCTACGCGGACCCGGTCCTCGCGCTGCTGGCGCTCGTGAGCCTGCTGCTGACGAGCTACATGGGGACGCAGGCCCAGGCCGTCGGCCAGGGTCGGCTCTACGGCGGGTTGCTGTCGCGGACCGACCGACTCCTCGTCCTCGCCCTGGCGACGTTCCTGGAGTTCGACTGGTCGCTCCCCTGGCCGTGGGCCCCCTCCCACCCGTGGGAACGGTTCGCCGCCTTCGGGGTCTCGTTCACCGTGCTGGACGTCGCCTTCGCCTACTTCGTCATCGCCGGCCAGTGGACCGCCGTCGCCCGGGCGATCCGGGTGTACCGGGCGCTGCCGCCGTCGTCGTAGCCGGGCCGCCCGAACGGTCGTCGCGCTCGGCCACGTCGCCGCCGCGCAGCCGGTAGTACTGCAAAGGGTGCCGGAGGAACTCCTGGTGGCAGAGTGGGTCGGGGCCGCGGTCGGCGGGCGGGCCGTCGGGGTCGCCGTCGCGGGCGCAAAGACCGTGGCTGCGCAACGTGTCGCACTCGGGGGGCTCGTAGCCCCGTCCGTCGTCGCGGTGCGTGATGTGCTCGACCTGGTACCGGGTGATCGACTCGTCGAAGTCCGGGGCCCCCCGGTAGGCGTCGACGATCGTCTCGAAGTCGGCGCCCGCGCGATGCAGGAACGCCGCCAGCGCGAAGCGGCCGGAGTGCGAGAGGTTCTCCCCCTTCTGCAGCGTGCGCTGCATCTTGCGGATGCACGGCGGGAACGCCTCCGGACGGACCCGCCCGCCCCCGACCCCGGGCCGACCGACCGGGGCCGGGGTGCGGCGCGCGAGCTCCGCCAGCAGCTCGGCCTCCCCCGAGCGGACGAGGGCGACGACGTCCTCGGCCAGCGGCACGGGGACGGCGAGCCGGAGCCGGACCGCCTCCTGCAGGAGGCGGGCGGCGCGTTTCGGCGGCACCGTGACCCGTCCGGCCCGCAACTCCTGCCGGGCGAGGCGGTAGTCGGCCTCCCGGATTGGCACGGCCAGGCGGACGTACTCGAGGAGGGGAAGCTCGATCGACTCCCCGCGGACCTCGAGCGCGAACCCGAGCCGGTGCCCGACCTCGGCGAGCTCCTCGGCGGGCCCGGCGACGAGCCGCGCATGGTTCCGCTTCGACTCCGCGACCGCCCAGCGGCGGAGCGCGGCCCCCGAGGGAGCGGCCGCGAGGACGACCCGGGCGAAGAGGAAGGAGAGGAACCGCACGTCGGCGTCGGCGTGGGAGAGCTCCGTCAGCTCGACGGAGGCCCGGGGGTCGTCCGCCGCCGCGAGGGCCCGGGCCCGCCCGAGGGAGCGCGCCGACGCGTACGCCGGGTCCGCGAGGAGCCCGCGGAGCGAGACCGGCTCGGCGAGGAGCGCCTCGGCGCCCGGGAGGAACGGGTACGCCGCGAAGAGCGACCGCGCGTCTAGAGGAGTCGAGGCACGACGAACTGCCATAGGAGGAGGAGCAGGACGATCAGGGACGAGAAGGCGACCGCCCGGCCGGCGAACGCGTCGACCTTCGCCTCCGACCAGCCGCGCTTGAAGCGGGCCGCGAGGGTCGCCGCGTAGTCGCGGAAGAGGAGCCCGCCGTCGAGCGGCACGAGCGGGAGGGCGTTCGAGATGCCGAGCAGGAGGTTCATCCACGCGAGCCAGTACAGCACGTTCGCCCCGACCCAGAACGTGGTCGGGTTCGTCCCCGCGAACGCGCCTCCGAGGTGAAAGTACGACATCGTCGAGCCGCTCACCGGCTCGAGCGAGGCGAGCGGGAGGACGATCCAGTCGATCGACCCGATGAGCGGCCCGGACGAACTCCCGAGCGGCCAGACGAGCGTCTGCTTGATCTCGGCGGGGGTGAGCGAGTCGACGGCGACGCCGAGGAACCCCCGGTCCTGGACGGTCGGGCTCGTCGCGAGCGTCACGTTCGTGGTGACGATCCGACCGAGACCGACCGAGTAGTAGGCGAGGGAGACGCGCTCGCCGGGCGTGGTGTTGGCGAGCGCGGCCTCGAAGGTGGCGAGGGTCGGCGTCGCGGTGCCGTTCACCGCGGTGATGATGTCGCCCGGGGCGAGGCTCAGGTTGGCCGCCGGCGTGTTCGACTCGACCGCGGCGATCCCGACCCCGTTCGCGTTCGGTACGACGGCGCCGGCGATCAGACCCGACAGCGCGGCGAAGAACACGATCGTGAGGACGAAGTTGGCGAGGACGCCCGCGGCGGCGACGCGGTCGCGCTGGCGGCGGGGCGCGGCCGTCATGTCGGCGTCGTCCTGCTCGACGAAGGCGCCGACCGGAACGACGCACCAGAGGATGCCGAGGCTCTTCACGCCGATCTTCTGCGAGCGAGCGACGATGCCGTGCCAGAGCTCGTGGACGACGATCCCGACGACCAGCGCCACGATCCCGTACCCGAGCGGGATGATCGGGTTGATCCCGGGCAGCGCGAGCGCCTCCTGGGCGCTCGGAGCCTCCGCCGGCGTGAGGCGGAACGAGACGATCGCCCCGAAGACGAGGAGCAGCAGGATCGTCCCCATCGCGACGATCGACAGCGCGATGCCGACGTCCGCCGCGACGGTCCAGAACCGGCGGAAGCGGCCCCAGCGTTCGAGGGCCGACCGGCCCCGCTGGGTCTTGATCATCAGGGCGGGGCCGAACAGCGTGAACGTCTTGTCCGGTCCGATCCGTCCCGACCGGTAGAGCCAGAGCACGAGGGCCGCGTAGACGACGACCACGAGAACGGCGATCTCGTACCCCAAGTACGGGTCCACGGTGGTTCGACGCCGCACGCCGGGCCCGGGTTATGAGGTCTCGCGACCGGGTAAGACGGATATGGGGTGGGCGGGGTGTCTTTCGGCGAGGGAAGCGCGTGCGGACGCGGGGGTCGGTCGTCGGAGCCGCCGCGCTCGTCGTCGTCCTCCTCGTGAGCAGTTCGGGGTCGTCGGTCGCCGGGCCGACCTCCTCTCCCGGACCGATCGGGGCGTCGGTTTCGGCCCCGTCGGGGAACCCCGCGCCGTCCGGCGACTCGAGTGAGGTCGTTGTCGCGCCGGCGATCTCCGTCTCCGGAGGTGACGTCGAAGTGGGGCCGGTCCCCTCGGCCACGTCGATGAGCGTCGCGGTCGGGATCGCGCCGTCGGACCCGTCCGGCCTCGCCGCGTACGCCACCGCGGTGTCGACCCCGGGAACCCCTCTGTACGGACACTACCTGACCGCGGGCGCCCTCACGTCGCGCTACGGGCCGACGGCGTCGACCGTCGCGGGAGCCGAGCGGTACTTCCGGTCGTACGGTCTCCACGCGTCGGCGAACTCGGACGGGCTGCTGCTCTCCGTCGTGGGTTCCGCAGCGGCCCTCGGGGCCGCCTTCTCCACGACCTTCGCCGAGTACCGCTCGACGACCGGCCGGGAGTTCGTGAGCCACCCCACCCCCGCGGTCCTTCCCGCGATCGCGCCATGGTCGGGCGCGTACGGCCTCGGCAACGTGACCCCCCTCGTGCCGGCGATCGGGTCGGTCGCGCCGGCGACTTCGACCCCGGGACCCGCGACCGGCTGCGTGGGACAGACCGACCTGTACTCGCCCTGCCAGATCGCCACGGCGTACGACGAGGCGTCGCTGCTGTCCGCCGGCACCAACGGGACGGGTCGGACGATCGCCGTCGTCGACGCCTACTCGGCGGGAGAGCCGCAGGGACAGCTCGCCTCGGACCTGGTACGATTCGACTCGGCGTACGACCTGCCGACCGGGTCGGTCCAGTTCGCGTACCCCGTGCCGACCACCGCGGACCTGAACGCGTCGGGGACCAACTCCGCGTGGACCACGGAGGAGGCGCTCGACCTCGAGTGGGCCCACGCGAGCGCGCCCGGCGCCGACCTGATCATGACGTTCTCGCCGAACAGCGGCGCAGGCCTCTACGAGGCCGTCGACTGGCTGGTCGCGAACGATGCGGCGAACGTCATCTCGATGAGTTGGGGCGAACCCGACTCCGGGGTCTACAACTCCTATTCGGGGCCGTGCGCCTCGGAGTGCAACGCGTCGACCGACGGTTCGTACGCCGTCCTGGCCCCGGTGCTCGAGCTCGCGGCGGCCGAGGGGATCTCCGTCTTCGCCGCGAGCGGGGACTGCGGCGCCGCCGACGGGACCTCGGGCGTCGCGACGAACTTCCCGGCGTCCGACCCGTATGTCGTCGGGGTCGGGGGGACGGAGCTGACCGCGTCGTCGAACGGGACGTACGAGGACGAGATCGCCTGGTCCGGGAACGCGACCGGAGCCGTCTCCCCGGGGTGCCAGAACCAGGGCGGGTCCGGCGGAGGGTACGCGCCGTTCCCGCGGCCGTGGTGGCAGGTCGGGCTCGCCGCGGGGTCGTCGCACCGCGGCGTGCCGGACGTCGCGCTCGACGCCGGGGTCCCGGTGGTCATCTACCAGGCCGGCTCGCTCGAGGCGGTCGAGGGAACGAGCGTCGCGACCCCGATCTGGGCGGGGTTCGCGGCCGTCGCCGACCAGGCGGTCGGTGCGTCGCTCGGGTTCCTCGACCCTCGCCTCTACGCGATCTCGATCGGCCCCGAGTACGACCGGGACTTCCACGACATCGACGTCGGCTCGAACGGGTACTCCGCCGGGACCGGCTGGGACCCCGTGACCGGGCTCGGCACCCCGATCGTCGCCGAGCTCGTCGCCAACCTCACCGCCGCGTCCCTCCCGGTGAACGGGCCCGGCGCGACCGTCTTCGCTTCGCCCCGGTTCGGGCCGGCCCCGCTCACCGTCCGGTTCTCCCTCACGACCCCGACCAACGGCAGCTACCCCCTCGAAGGCGTGGCGTTCGGCGACGGGAACGCGTCGTTCGCCCCGAACGGCACCGTGTCGCACACCTACGGGGCCCCGGGGGTCTACGCGGCGCAGTCGTACGTGATGGACGCCGGCGGAAACCTCTCCGTGTCTTCCCCCGTGGTGGTCGTCGTCGGCGGGGGCGGCCCCCTCTCGGTCGGGCTTTCGAGCAACGCCACGAGCGTCCCGGCGGGAGGTTCCGTCACGTTCTCGGCGGCGGTCTCGGGGGGCGTCGCGCCGTACTCCTACAGGTACTGGTTCGGCGACGGGACGTTCCAGAACTCGACCTCCGATGAGGTCGTGCACACGTTTCGGGCCGCGGGAGGGTTCTGCGCGAGCGTGGTCGTCACCGACTCCGCGGTCCCGCCGGACGGGGGCGCGAGCTCTCGCATCGCGATCTCGGTCGGCGGGGCGACCGCCCCGGCCTGCGGGAACGACGTCGCCGCGATCACCGTCATCCCGACCCCGCAGTCCGGCCCGTGGGATGCGCCGGCCGACCTTCCCGACCTGTTCGCCGTCGCGGGCGGAGCGGCGGGCCCCGACGGGGTCGGGGTCGGGCTCACGTACACGTCGAGCGACCCGTACGTCACCGCCTGCGACTGCGCGATCTTCCGGTCCGCCGGGACGTATTCGGTCCACGTCCTCGTCTCCGACGCGGTGAACTCGTTCGCGTACGCCGAGACGAACGTCACGATCTCGGCCGCCCTCTCCGGAACGTTCACGGCCAGCGCGCTGTTCGGGCCGGCCCCGCTCACGGTCACGTTCGCCGCCTCGGTGAGCGGGGGCGTCGACGCCACGGCCGCGGCGACCCAATGGGAGTTCGGGAACGGTCAGGGAGCCGTCGGCGCCCAGGTCAGCGCGACGTACGCCAGCGCCGGCGCGTACCTCGCCGCCGGACGCGTGGGCGACGGGGCGCACGGGAACGCGAGCGAAGCGTTCCTGATCGACGTCGCGCCGACCACGGGGCCGGCGCCGCTCGGGGTCGTCGGGACGATTGCCCCGGCGACGCACCTCCTCGCCGGGTCGACCGTCGCGTTCGCGGGTCGGGCGGTCGGGAACGGCTCGGTCGGCGCCGGGGCCCCGGTCTGGCAGGTCGACAGCGGTTCGCTCGTGTTCGCGCCGGCGTTCAACCGGACGTACTTCGGACCGCCGACGGCCGCCGACTGGCTGAACGGCACGGTCTCCGTGGGCGGCGCCAGCGGACCGGTCGTCCCGTTTGCCCTCCCGGCCTTCGTCGCGACGCTGCCCGACGGGGAGGTCCTCCGGTCCTCCGCGCTGACGTTGACCGACGCGGTGTCGCCCCTCGCCGGCGTCGCCCCGGCGGTGGTGGACGCGTCCGCCAACGCCACCGGCCCGGGCGGCACCGCGGTCGCGTGGTCGTGGGGCGACGGGACCCAGACGAACGGAACGCCGGCCGCGCACGTGTACGAAGCGAACGGGAGCTTCCTCGTCACCGTCCGCGCTTCGGACCCGTGGGGGGACGTCGCGTTCGACGCCTGGGGGGTGGCGATCGGCGCCGCGCTGACGGCCGCCGGGGGCCCGAACGTCGGGGGGGGGATCGCCCCGCTCACGGTCGTCTTCTCCGCGGTGCCGGCCGGCGGCTCCGGACCGCCGTACACGCTCGCGTGGACGTTCGGCGACGGGACGAACGGGACCGGCAGTCCGGTCGACCACACGTACGACGCGACCGGTCTCTACGGCGTCGTCCTGACGGTCACCGACTCCCAGGGGCACGTGACGACCCGCACGTGGCGGATCACCGTGCTCGCCGTGCCCACCGGCTCGTTCCCGGTCGTGGTCGTCGTCGGCATCGGGGTCGCCGCGGTCGCGGTCGGCGTAGCGCTCGCGCTCCTCCTCGGCCGCCGTCCCCGCTCCCCGGGGGGTCCCGGGGCGCCCCTCAGCCCTTGACGACGCCGAGGGGCACGAGCCGGGCGACGCGCCGGGTCAAGCCGGCGCCCTCGGCGACCCGCACGACCTCCTCGACGTCCTTGTAGGCGCCGGGCGCCTCTTCGGTGACCCCTTCGCGCGACGCCGCGCGGACGACGATCCCCTTGCCGAGCAGCTGCCGCGTCACCTCCTCGTACCGGAACGTCCGCACGGCCGCGTGGCGGCTCAACCGGCGACCCGCGCCGTGGCACGACGAGCCGAACGAGCGGTCCATCGAGGTCGGGAGGCCGGCGAGGACATAGCTCGCGGTCCCCATGTCGCCGGGGATCAGGACCGGCTGGCCGAACGGGCGGTAGGGTTCGGGGACCTCGGGGCGGCCCGCCGGGAACGCGCGGGTCGCTCCCTTCCGATGGACGAGCATCTTCCGGCGGACGCCGTCGGCCCCGTGCTCCTCCAGCTTCGCGATGTTGTGGGCGATGTCGTAGACCACCGCGAGGTCGAGTTCCTCCGCCGGCTGCCCGAACACGGCGGAGAACGCCCGCCGGACCCCGGCGGTGATCGCCTGCCGGTTCGCCCAGGCGAAGTTCGCGGCGGCGGCCATGGCGCCCAGGTACCGCGTCCCGTCCTCCGAGGCGATCGGCGCGCACGACAGTTGCCGGTCGACCAGCGCGACGCCCTGCTCGGTCAGGCGCCGGTCCATCCGCTGGATGAATTCGGTGGCGACCTGGTGGCCGAGCCCCCGCGAGCCGGTGTGGAGCATCACCGCCACCCCGCCCCGGGCGAGCCCGAGCGCCGCGGCGAACGCCGGGTCGAACACCTCGTCGACCGCCTGGACCTCCAGGAAGTGGTTCCCCGAGCCGAGCGTCCCGAGCTGCCGGAGCCCCCGCGAGCGGGCGCCCTCGGAGACCTCCGCGGGGGTGGCCCCGGCGAGGCGGCCTTCCTCCTCCTGGACGGCGAGGTCGGCGGGGCGCCCGAGCCCGTCGTCGACGGCCCAGGCGGCGCCGCGCGCGAGCACCTCGTCCATCTCGCCGGGCTTCAGCGGACGCCCGCCCTTCGAGCCGACACCGCTCGGCACCTCCCGGTACAGCCGGTCGACGAGGTCGGAGAGCTTCGGGCGGAGCTGCTCCACGGTGAGGGAGGTCCGGAGCAACCGGACGCCGCAATTGATGTCGTAGCCGATGCCGCCGGGCGAGACGACGCCGTCGGCGAGGTCGAACGCCGCGACCCCGCCGACCGGGAACCCGTAGCCGAAATGGATGTCCGGCATCGCGAGCGCGTGCTCGACGATCCCCGGGAGCGTGGCGACGTTGGCGAGCTGCCCCAGGGATGGGTCGCCGGCGACCGAATCGAGCAGCGCCGGGTCGGAGAAGAGGACGCCGGGAACGCGCATCCCCGCCGCCTCCTCCCTCGGGATCTGATAGGTGAACTCGTCCAGTCGGACGAGCGTCGGGACCTTGGGCACGGCCCCGAGGCTACCTCGGAGAGGCTATTAGAGCGAGGTCGACGCCCCGAACGCGGCCCCGGACAAAACCCCAAGTACGGCGGAACCGGTCCCTCCGGTGCGGGGACGGATGCAGCTCCGGACACTGGTCTCGCTGCTGAACCTGGCGGCCATCGCCGGGTCGCTGCTCATCTGGTTCGAGTTCCCGCAGTACGCCGACTACGCCCTGTACGGCCTGCTCGTCTGGATGTTCGTCGGGTTCTCGATCATGTACACGCGCCTCGGGCGCCGGACCGTGGGGGGCGGCCCCCCCGGGGCGACCCCGACCGGCCCGACGGCTCCGTTGCCGTCCGGGGGGCCCTCCCGCGCGCCGACCACGAGCTCGAGCGCCTACGGCTTCTGCGTCTTCTGCGCCGCCCCGATCGCCCCGGGCACGACCCGGTGCCCCGCCTGCGGCCACCCGATCCCCGTGATGTGACCCGGTCCGACTCACTCGGGGGCGAGGAACAGCAGCGGCTCGCGCGCCCGGGCGTTCCCTCCGGCGACCGCCACGAGGCCGCGCACGACCCCGGCGACCGGCGCGGCGATCTCGTTCCGCATCTTCATCGCCTCCAGCACGAGGAGCACGGTCCCCTCCGCCACCGATTCGCCCTCGCGGACGCGCACCTCGACTACCTTGCCGGGCATCGGCGGGACGACCGGGCGACCCGCTCGCGGCGGCGCCGGGGCGGCGACCGCGGGTCCCGGGCCCCCGGAGGTGCGGGGGGCCGGCCGCGCGGTCCCCCCGCTCGGGCGGGCGACCCCGACCGCCCACCGCTCCCCGTTGACGTCGACCGGACCCGGAGGCTCCGGGAACCGCTCCGGCCAGTTCTCCACCACGACCCGCTCTCCCGCCACCTCGAGCTCCACCTTGGTCGCTCCCCGCGCGACGAGCACGACCGAGAACCGTCGTCCTCCGACCGTGACCTGCCCGAGGTCGGGGTCGACCTCGACCGTCTCCGTCCTACCGTCGCGTTCGATCGTGAGCCGCAGCGACCCACCTCCGCTGGCTCTGCAGCCGGACCCGACCCTCGTGGGCCCAGGCGCCGACGCTCGCCCTGGAGGCCGAGGGGGGAGCGGGGCCCGGCGCGGGGGCCGGCGCCCGGAGCGCTCCGACGATCCCGAGCGCCGCGCTCGTCAGCACGTCGGAGGTGAGCCCCTGGTCGACGGCGCGACGGTACGACCGGTAGACCTCGGGGAAGATCCCGTACGACAGCGCCTCGGCGGTGTCGGCCGCCGGCACGAGGGCGCGGACCTCGCGGACGGCCGTCTCCAGTTCCGGGGCCAGGAGGTCGGCCGGGCGGCCCGCGATCGTCGGCCCGTCGCGGGCGACGCGGCCCGCGAGGTCGGGGTCGATCGCTCCGGGGGGGGTGCCGTAGAGGCCCCGGACGTAGTCGCGGACCTCGCGGGTGATCTGGCGGTAGCGCCCCCCCGTCAGGACGTTCAGGACCGCCTGGGTCCCGACGATCTGGCTGGTCGGCGTCACGAGCGGTGGGTATCCGAGGTCCGCCCGCACCCGGGGCACCTCTTGCAGCACCTCGGCGAGCCGCGCCCCCGCCTCCTGGTCCGCCAGCTGCGAGAGGAGGTTGGAGAGCATCCCGCCGGGGATCTGGTGGACGAGGATCCCGGGGTCGGTCTGGAGCGAGCGGAGGTTGAGCATCGGCCGGTAGCGGTCGAGCACCGTCCGGAAGTACTCGGAGAGGTCGCCGAGCGCCGCGAGGTCGAGCTTCGGGTCGAGCGGGGTGCCGCGCATCGCGCCGACGAGGGCCTCCGTCGGCGGCTGGCTGGCGCCGCCGGCGAACGGGCTCAGGGCGGCGTCGACCGCGACCGCCCCGGCCTCGGCGACGGCCAGGCACGTCATCGTCGACATCCCGCTCGACGAGTGGGTGTGCACGACGACCGGCAACCCGACCTCGCGGACGAGCGCGCGGACGAGCGCCGCGCCGTCGGACGGCGGCAGGAACCCGCCCATGTCCTTGACGCACAGCTCGTCGGCGCCGAGCTCGGCGAGCCGCCGCCCGAGGGCCACGAACGAGGCCAGCGTGTGGACCGGGGAGGTGGTGTAGCAGATCGTCCCCTGGGCGCGGGCGCCCGCCCGCTTCACCGCGTCGAGGGCGACCTCCATGTTCCGCGGGTCGTTGAGCGCGTCGAAGACGCGGAAGATGTCGATGCCCTGGCGGGCGGCCTCGGCGACGAACGCCCGGACGAGGTCGTCCGCGTAGTGCCGGTAGCCGACGAGGTTCTGCCCCCGAAGGAGCATCTGGAGCGGCGTCCTCGGCATCGCCCGCTTGAGGGCGCGGAGCCGCTCCCACGGGTCTTCGCGCAGGTACCGCAGCGCGACGTCGAACGTCGCGCCGCCCCAGACCTCGAGCGAGCGGTACCCGATCGCGTCCAGTCGCTCGGCCGCCGGGAGCATGTCGCGCGTGCGCATCCGGGTCGCGATCAGCGACTGATGGCCGTCGCGCAGCACGGTCTCGGTGATCTCGACCATCGCCGTCTGCTCAGAGGGGGATGTTCCCGTGCTTGCGGGCCGGGCGCTCGTCGCGCTTCGAGCCGAGGACCGTGAGCCCGGCGACCAGCTTCGCGCGCGTCTCCGCCGGGTCGATCACGTCGTCGATGTACCCCCGCTCCGCGGCGAGGTACGGGTTCAGGAACTCCTCCGCGTAGCGACGGACGAGCCCCTCGCGCGTCGCCGCCCGGTCGGCGGGGGCGGCCTGCTCGAGCTCGCGCCGGAACAGGATGTTGACCGCGCCGTCGGCCCCCATGACGGCGATCTCCGCCGTCGGCCAGGCGAGGTTCAGGTCGCCCCCGAGGTGCTTCGAGCACATGACGTCGTACGCGCCGCCGTACGCCTTGCGGAGGATCACGGTCAGGAGCGGGACCGTCGCCTCGGCGTACGCGTACAGCAGCTTCGCCCCGTGCCGGATGATGCCGCCGTGCTCCTGCGCGGTCCCCGGCAGGAACCCCGGCACGTCGACGAGCGTGACGAGCGGGAGGTTGAAGGCGTCGCAGAACCGGACGAACCGGGCCCCCTTCGTCGAGGCGGCGATGTCGAGGGTGCCGGCGAGGTGCGCCGGGTTGTTCGCGACGACGCCGACGGGAGCGCCGGCGAGGCGCGCGAAGCCCACGACAAGGTTCGGCGCCCATCCCTCGGCGACCTCCAGAAAGCTCTCCGTATCGAGGACCCGCTGGATCACCGCATGCACGTCGTACGGCGTGTTCGGGTCCGACGGGACCGCGGAGACGAGCTCGGCCGCGGCGGAGTCCGGAGGGGCGGCCGCCGGCGCGGCGGGCGGCTCCTCGAGGTTGTTGAGCGGGAGGTACGAGAGGATCCGGCGGGCGAGCGTGATCGCCTCCGCGTCGCTCCCGACCGTGAACTGCGAGACCCCGCTGAGCTCGGCGTGCGCCCGGGCCCCCCCCAGCGCCTCCATCGTGACCTCCTCGCCGGTCACCGCCCGGACGACGTCCGGCCCGGTGATGAACATCTGGCCGGTCCCCTCCACCATGATCACGAAGTCGGTGATCGCGGGCGAGTAGACCGCGCCTCCGGCGCAGGGTCCGAGGATCAGCGAGAGCTGCGGGACGACCCCGGAGAGCAGGACGTTCCGGAAGAACACCTCGCCATACCCCCCGAGGCTCATCACCCCCTCCTGGATCCGGGCGCCGCCCGAATCGTCGAGGCCGACGATCGGGACGCCCGCCTTCCGCGCGGTCTCCATCACCTTCACGATCTTCATCGCGTGCGCCTCGCCGAGCGCTCCGCCGAAGACGGTCGCGTCCTGGGCGAAGGCGCAGACCGGGCGCCCGTCCACCTCGCCCCACCCGGTGACGACCCCGTCGCCGGGGATCCGCCGCTCGTCGAGTCCGAAGGTGGAGACCCGGTGGACGACGAACGGGTCGAGCTCCAGGAACGTGCCCGGGTCGAAGAACGCCTCGAGCCGCTCCCGGGCGGTCAGCTTGCCGGCCGCGCGATGCTTCCGGACCCGCTCGGCGCCGCCTCCCTCCCGGGCGGACCGGCGCCGCAGCTCCCACCGGTCGAACGGGCCGCTCACAGGTCCTCCGGGAGCCGGAGCTCCCCCGAGCGGACCGCGACCGGGCCCGCGGGGTCGTCGAGGACCAGCTCGCCGTCGTCCCCGATCGTCGCGATCCGACCGGCGATCCTCCCGTCGACCAGCGCGGGGCGACCGACCCCGTAGAGCCGGGCCCGTCCGGCGGCGAGGAGCGCCGCCCGAGCGCTCGGGGTCCCGAGCGCGTCCCGGGACCGCTCGATCGCCGCGACGGTGAGCTCCTCGACTTCGTCGAGCGGCACGGCGTTCCCGGCGAATTCGCGGAGCACCGCCGCCCGCCGGCGGAGCTCGACGGGAAGGTCCCCGACCTCACAGGCGACGTTGATCCCCACGCCGACGACGGCGGCCGTCCCCAGGGACGGAGACGGGACGAGGTCGACGAGGATCCCGGCGAGCTTGCGGCCCCCGGACGGCCCCGGGACCACGAGGTCGTTCGGCCACTTGAGGCGGAGGGGCACCCCATACCGCGACGTCAGCCGGTCCGCGAGGGTCGTTCCCACCGCCAAGGCGAACAACGAGCGAGCGTCCTCGGGCGCCGGCAGGACGAGGGAGAGGTAGAGGCCCCCGGGCGGCGACGCCCACCGGCGGGTCGCCCGACCGCGGCCGGCCGTCTGGCGTTGCGCCACGACGCGGGTCCCGGCCGGTGCTCCCTCCCGGGCCCGCGCCACCGCTCGGTCCTGGGTGGAGCTCAGCGCCTCGTGGAACTCGCGCAGTCCCACCGAATCCCCCGCGCTCCCGAGGGGCCGCGCCGCTTAACGGTTCGGGCGAACGGAGGGGCAAGGGGCTATCTTCCGTCGGGGGTCGGGCCGGCGGTGTCGGAGGCCGCGGAGCTCCTCGCGGAGGCGGGGCGGCGTCTCGAGCCCGAGGTCCGGCAGCGGCTGGGCGGCCTCCTCGGGGGATTCGTCCGAGCGTACCTGCCGCAACGGTGGGTGTTCGTGACCGACGGCGGTACCGCGTCGCTCGCCGTCGAGCCGGACGGCTCGGTGCACGCGTCCGATGGTCCCGTTCCGGCTCCCGACGTCACGGTCGAGCTCCAGATCGCGCAGCTCCGGGCCGCGCTCACGAGGCAGTCCGGCCGTCCGCCGTCCCCCCCGAAGGACGTGCGGGTCACCCCGCACACCGCGAAGGGCCGCGCCGCGTTCGACTACTTGCGCGGGCGGCTGGGCCTCTAGCCGGACGCCCGGCCCGGCGGGGCGGTCGGTATCTCCCGGAGCCGACGGACCATCTTCACGACCGCCCGCACGGCGTTCGCCGCGTTCTCGATCCGGTCCTGGGCCTGGAGTCGGGTCTCGCCGGGCCCGGTGACCCCGAGCCCGAGCGGCTTACGGTGCTCCACCGCGAGGTCCGCGAGCTTTCGCGCGGCCTGGTTCGCGACGAGCTCGTCGTGCTGGGTCTCCCCCTCGATCACGGCCCCGAGGGCGACCACCGCGTCGACGTCCGACCGGTCGAACAGGGCCTGGACCGCGAGCGGGAGGTCGTAGACGCCCGGCGTCTTCACGACCGGGCCGAGCGTCGCCCCGAGGAAGTCGATCTCCTCCTTCGCCCGCTCCAGCATGAGGAGCGTCACGTCGTAGTTGAACTCGCTCGCCGCGATCGCCACCCGGACGCCCGTTCCCTCGCTCGATTTCTTCGGCATCGTACGTTCTCCCGTCCGTCACCGCACGGGCCGGACCGGCCCGACGTCGGCGAACCCCTGGCGGAGCCCCGTCCCCGCCCGTCGGGCGAGGAGCTGGGGGCGGAACAGCATCGCGTAGGCGTTCTGGGCGTGCTCCTCGGCGCGGCGGCGCGCGAGCGTCGCCAGCTCCGTCGGCCCGTCGGCCTCTCCCTCGAAGACGAAGCACTCGACGATCGGCTTCGCCTCCAGGACGCTCGTGAAGATCAGTCCCATCGACGCCTCGTGGGCGCACGTCTGGTCGTAGGCGGCCCTCCCCGGCATGCCGAGCGCCAGGCAGAGGTCGACCCCGTCGGACTGGAACAGCTGGCGGCAGGCGACCGGGAGGTCCTTGATCCCGGGGACGGTGCGACGGACGACCTTGAATCCGGTCCCCTCCGCCCGCAGCGCCCGGACGGCGTACGTCGCCAGGTCGACGCGCGCGAACGTCGTGTCGGCGACCCCGATCTTCCTCACGGGGCCGCCTCGTGCGCCCGGGCGCGCTCGAGGATCCGCTCGACGATCCGGCGCGTCGCGAGCTCGTCGTACGGCCGGGCGCCGACGCGGACGACCCTGACGGGAACGCCGCGGCGCTCGCACTCGCGCTCGACCTCCTTCTCGTTCCAGACCTGGTCGTAGCCGAGCGCGATGATCGACGGGCGCTCCGCGACCACAGTCGCGTAGATGTCCGTCGTCGACCCGAGGATCGCCCGGTCGACCGGCTTCAGCGCCTCGACCATCTCGCGGCGGATGTGCTCGGGGACGTACGGCTCTCGCTTCAGGCGGCGCGCCGTCTGGTCCCGGGCGACGACGACGACGAGCTCGTCGCCGAGCTGGCGCGCTTCGGTGAGGAAGAAGACGTGGCCCGGGTGGAGGAGGTCGAAGACCCCCGTGGCCATTACGCGGACGCCCATGTCCGCCACGCCCTCACGATCGTCTGGCCGTCCAGGAACTCGAACCGGTGCGCCCGCGCGTACTCGCGCGCCGCCTCGGGCCCGCGGGCCCCTCCCGAGTCGCCGAGCATCTCGCAGACCGTGGCCGACTCGGAGAGTCCGCCCATCCGGGCGAGCGAGACGGACAGCTCCGTATGACCCTTCCGCTCCGAGAGGAGCCGCGGGGCGGCGTAGATGATCGGAAGATGTCCCGGCGAGCTGAACTCGCGGGCGAATCGGCGCTGCAGCTCAACGGCCGACACGCGGGCCGCGTCCCGCGCGAGCTCGCCGATCGCCCGGATCCCGACCGCCCGGTCGTTGTCCGGGATCCCCGTGTAGGTCGCGCGAGGGTGGACGTGGAGCCCGAACGGGCTCCGGGCGTCGTACCGCAGCTCCTCGCGACGGAGGTCGCGCACGATCGGGAACGGCGCCTCCGCCCCGGCCAGGAGTTCCGAGTAGAACGGCAACCCGAGCTTCGCCCGCAGCTCCTCGGAAATCGCGACGCAGATCCACCCCCCGGCGTCCTTGCGGAGGAGACGGACGAGCTCGGGGGTCGCGCGCTCGCTCAGGATCACGAGGTCGGTCTCGCCCTCCCGTTCGGGCGCGTCGAAGACGAGCACCGGCTCGCCGGCGTCGAGCGCCCGGATCGCCGGCGCGAGCTCCGGCGGAACGGTCCGGACCGGCGGGGCCGAGAGCATCACTCTCGTCGAGCAGCCCGAAGCTAATAAGTTCGTGGTAACTACTCAAAAAAGGGTTGACGGCCCGAAAGGAAGAGGAGACGCTTCGCGCCAGTTCGGCACATCGGACCGACCCCTTGCGCGCCCGCGGACGCGGGCGCTTTTAGGAGGTGATCCATCTGCAGGTTCCCCTACAGATACCTTGTTACGACTTAGTCCCCCTTGCTGAACCGAAGTTCGAGCGACCCTGAGGAGTCACCCTCACTCCGACCCAACTCGGATGACTTGACGGGCGGTGTGTGCAAAGAGCAGGGGCACATTCACCGCGGGATGTTGACCCGCGATTACTACGGAATCCATT
>JASHVP010000138.1 GCA_030044475.1 Thermoplasmata archaeon
GACCGTCGTCCCGCAGTCGAGCGAGGAACCGCTGGAACCGCCGGGTTTCCTCCGGCGCCCCGCGCACGGTCTTCACCTTCTCGAGCAGCGCCAGGACCACGTCCCGGTCCCGCACCTGGCCGGCGAGCCGGGTCAGGCGCTTGACGCGCTGGGTCAGCGTCCGGAGCGCCTCGCGGTCCCGCGCGGAGAGGAGCCGCTCCCACAACAGCAGGCCGAGGCGGAACCGGCGCATCTCCCGGTGCAGGTGGTGGAGCGACTCGGGGGAGGGGTGGGGATGTCGGACGACCTCGAGGACGGTGCGATCGACCTCGGCCAGCCGGCGGCGGAGTTCCGCGGTCAGCCGGTCCGGGCGGAGCGATGGACGGCGCAGCGCGGGATCCCACCTCCGCGCGCCGGTACGCGCTCGGGGGGATATCGGTTCGTTCACGAGGCCTGCAGCCAGTCGACCAGCGGTCGGAGCCGCTCGTCGAGGCCCGCTCCCCGGGCCGTGAGCGCGTACGCCCGCACGGGACCCCGCCCGCTCGGGACCGTCACCCGACGGACGAGCCGCGCTCGCTCCAGGGCGCGGAGCGTGCCGGTCAAGGTCGCGGGGCTCACGCCGTAGAGGCAGCGCTGGATCGGGCCGAACCGGACCGTCCCGTAGCGGCCGAGCAGGGAGACGATGCAGACGGCCCACTTCTTCCCGACGACATCGATTAGGCCGGCCGGGGGGCACGGACAGACGAGGTCGCACGCGCGCGTCGGCGACACTCTGTCCGTACGTAGCGTCCGTTTATCACCACTTCAGTTCTTGAAGTGGTGGAGGTACGATGCCGACGACGCGTGGATCGGACGGCCGCTGCGACCCCAGCTGCTGCCCGCCGGGCTGCTGCGACGAGTGAGCCGAGACCCGTTCTCGACGGGGATCGCGGCCGGACCCGGTCGATCGGGGCGACCGCGACCCCCATCCGTTTTAGGGGCGAGGAGGCTCCGGGGCCGTGGACCGGGGCCGCATGGCCGACTTCGGGGCAGAACGCCCGAAGAGCCGCGCCATCTCCCCGCTCGGCGTCATCGACATCGGCTCGAACACGGCCCGGTTCGTCGTCTTCGAGACCTCGCGCGCGGGGGCCGTACGGGCGATCTTCGAAACGAAGGACGCGCCCCGGCTGGGCCTGGGCGCCTCGCCGGACGGCAGTCTGACCGAGCCCGCGTTCGCGCGCGGAGTCACGACCGTCCGCCGGTTCGCGCGCCTCGTCCGCACGAGGGGCGTCCCGCGGACCCTCGCGGTCGCGACCAGCGCCGTCCGCGACGCGCCGAACGGTCTCGCGTTCGTCCGCGAGGTCGAGCGGGCGACCGGCGTCCTCCTCCGGGTCATCTCGGGCGGCGAGGAGGCGCGGTACGCCTACCTCGGGGTCGCCAGCACGGGGCCGCTCGGGGACGACATCGTCTTCGACCTCGGGGGCGGGTCGATGCAGCTCGCCGAGGTGCGCCGCGGCTCCCTCCGCAACTCCGTCTCCCTTCCGCTCGGGGTGCTCCGCCTCTCCCAACGGTTCCTCGACCACGACCCCCCCAAGCGCCGGGAGTGGGAGGAGCTGCGGGACCACGTGCGGCGCACGCTCGCTTCGGTGCTCGAAGCGTTCGGCGGCGACCGGTACCGGCTCGTCGGGGTCGGCGGAACGGTCCGGGCCCTCGCCCGAGCGGCGATCGAGCTGCGCGCCTACCCGGTCCAGCGCGTCCACGGGTACCCGCTCTACGACCACGACATCGAGGCGCTCCACGAGTTGCTCGCGGAGATGCCGGCGGCGAAGCGGAAGTCCGTTCCGGGGATCGGGGGCGACCGCGCCGACGTCATCCTCGCCGGCATCGCGGTCCTCGAGGAGCTGTTGCGCGCCGTGCGGGCCGACGTCGTGACGGTCTCTGGCGCGGGGATCCGGGAGGGGATCGCGCTCGAAGCGATCGGCGCCCGGCTGCCGGCGAACTCGGAGACGCTGGCGGACCGCTCGGTCGCGGCGGCCGCCGAATCGTTCGCGTTCGACGTCGACCACGGTCGGGCCGTGATGGACGCCGCGCTCGCCCTGTACGACCTGCTCGCCCCGCTGTTCGAGGGCGGGACGAGCGAGCGTCTCGCCCTCCGAGTCGCCGCCGGGATGCATGACGCCGGGACGGCCATCGACCTGTGGAACCACGCCCGGCACTCGGCGTATCTGATCCAGAACTACCCGATCTGGGGCCTCTCGCAGCGCGAGATCCTCCTCGCCTCGATGGCCGCGTACCTCCACGAGGGGGACGACCCGCCGTCCGAGTGGAAACGGGAGTATCTCCCGATCGTCCGCGGGGAGGACGTCGCGACCGCGGTCCGGCTCGGCGCGATCCTGTCGGTCGCCGAGCTGGTCGCCCCGGCCCGACCGCGCTTCCACCTGACCGGCGGCGGCAAGGCCGTATCGCTCGCCTTTTCTACGTCGGCCGATACGTCGCTCGCCCCGCGGTGGCAGGAGAAGGTCCGACGCCCGCTCGAACGCGTCTTCGACCTCGACGTGCGGCTCCGTGATAGCTAGCACGCCGTCGCCGCACCACGGGTTCCCGGGCCGCCTCCTCGTCTTCGAGGGGCTCGACGGCAGCGGCAAGTCGACGCAGGCGGCCCTCCTCGGCAAGTGGCTCTCCGCCCAGGGGTACCGGGTCTTCTTCACCGAGTGGAACTCGTCGGACCTCGTCGCGAGCGTCATCCGCCGCGGCAAGAAGAAGGGCCTGCTGACGCCGACGACGTTCAGCCTCCTCCACGCGGTCGACTTCGCCGACCGGTTCGAGCGCCAGATCCTGCCGCCGCTGCGGGCCGGCTACGTCGTCGTCTGCGACCGGTACGCGTACACGGCGTTCGTGCGCGACGCGGCGCGGGGCTGCGACCCGGCCTGGGTCCGGACGATCTACGCGTTCGCGCCCCGGCCGGACCGGGTCTTCTACTTCCGGGTCCCGGTGTCGATCACCCTCCGGCGGAAGATCGCGTCCCGGTTGAAGATCAACTACTACGAGGCCGGGATGGACCTGAAGCTCTCCGACGACCTCTACGAGAGCTACGAGAAGTTCCAGGGGCGCCTGAAGCGAGAGTACGACCGGATCGCGAAGTCCGACGCGTTCACCGTGATCGACTCGACGCGGCGGGTCGAGCAGATCCAGCAGGACCTGCGGGGCGACCTCGCGCCGCTCCTCCAGAACTTCCCGACGGGGGCGAGGCTGCTGCATGACGGGTAGGACGTACGGCACCCGTCTGCCCGGGTTCCCCGAAGGGCCGCTCCACGGCAGGCTGGTCGTCGTCGAGGGGGCCGACGGCTCCGGGCGGACGACCGAGGTCGCGCTGCTGCGGGAGTGGCTCGAGGTCGAGGGGCACGCCGTCGTCGACACGGGGCTCCGCCGCTCCGACCTCGTCAGCGGTGAGATCGACAAGGCGAAGCAAGGGCACACCCTCGGCACGACCACCCTCGCGCTCCTCTACGCCGCCGACTTCGCCGACCAGCTGGAGAACAAGATCGTGCCGGCGCTCTCGGCCGGCTCGACGGTCCTCGCGGACCGGTACATCTTCACCCTCATGGCCCGCGCGGTCGTGCGCGGCGCCTCTCGCGACTGGGCGCGGGAGGTCTACGGGTTCGCGCTGAAGCCGGACCTCGTCGTCTTCTTGGAGGCGCGCCCGGAGATCCTCCTCCATCGCTCCATCGGAAAGTACGGCTCGCTCGACTACTGGGAGAGCGGCATGGACCTCTGCCTCTCCCGGGACTTCTTCGAGAGCTTCTTCCTCTACCAGGACCGCCTCTCAAAGGAGTTCGACTGGCTCGCCGGCCAGTACGGATTCCACCGGGTCGATGCGAACCGGGCCCCGGAGGCCGTCCACCGGGACGTCCAGACGCTGGTCGCCCCGCTCTACGGCGCCCGCGGGGTGGCCCCGCGGGTCACGACGACTCGTCGACCAGCTGCTTCCGGGTGAGCAGCCAGACGAGTCGGCCCGCCCC
>JASHVP010000139.1 GCA_030044475.1 Thermoplasmata archaeon
CTTTCCGGACGATGCCCGGGTCCTCGTAAGTGAGGTTCCCCCAGTGGAAGTGCTCGAGAAGACGGCCGTTGTCGAGCGACAGGTCGAACTCCGGCGGCGCCGCGACCGGGGCCCGCCACGCCAGGGGGAACAGCCGGGCCTTCCCGTCCGGAAAGGCGAACCGCTCCCGATGCAACACGGGGGTGTCCGTGCCGTCCGCGGCGATCGGCCAGAGAAGGCTCGCGAACCCCTCGAGGCGGTCGAACCGCGCTCCGGCGAACGCGGGGGCGACCCGGGCGGCCTCCTCGAGGACCTCGGCCGGCGCCGTCCGGGTCCACCCGGCGCCGAGCGCGTTCGCGACCCGCGCGACGATCTCGCCGTCGGTCTTCGTGGAGGCGAGCGGCTCCATCGCCCGGTGGAGGCGTTGCAGCCGGCGCTCCGTGCTCACGAACGTCCCCTCCTTCTCGAGGCTCGCCGCCACCGGGAGCACGACGTCCGCGCACTCGGCCGTCCGCGTGAAGAACAGCTCGTTGACGGCCAGGAAGTCGAGGCGGGCGAACGCCTCCGCGACCTTCGCCTCGTCCGCGTCCGCGAGCAGCTTGTCCTCCCCGAGGATCCAGAGCGCGTGCAGCCGGCCGTCCAGGATGGCGTCCACCATCTCGGTGCTCGTGAGCCCCTTCGTGGTGGGCAGCGGGCTCCCCCACTCGCGTTCGACCCGAGCCCGCGCCTCGGGGTCATCGAACTTCTGGTACCCCGGAAGGAACGACGGAAGGCAACCGAAGTCGCTGACGCCCTGGACGTTGCAGTGGCCCCGGAGCGGGTAGCCGCCGGTCCCGGGGCGACCGAAGTTCCCCGTCAGGAGCAGGAGGTTGCAGATCGCGGTCGAGGTGTCGCTGCCGTTGTGGTGCTGGGTGATCCCCATCGCCCACAGCGCGCAGGCCGACCGCGCGTCGTGGAGGAGCTCCGCGAACCGAACGATCTGCTCGGCGGGGACGCCGGACTCCTCGGCGGCGAACTCGACGGTGAACGGGGCGAGCGACTCGCGGTACGGGACGAGACCGGTGACCCGGGCGTCGAGGAAGGCACGGTCCTCCCAACCGTGGTCGAGGACGTACTTCGCGACCGCCCCGAGGACGAGGAGGTCGGTGCCGGGGCGGGGCGAGAGGTGGAGGTCGGCGCGCTCCGCCATCTCGTGCCGCCGCGGGTCCAGGACCACCAGCTTCTGGCCCCGCAGCTTGTGCGCTCGCTTCACGCGGCCGGCGAGCACCGGATGCGACTCGGCCGTGTTCGAGCCGAGCGTGATCACGAGGTCCGCCGACTCCATGTCCGCCATCGTCCCCGGGTCGGCCCCGATCCCGACCGTCCGCAGCAACCCGGTCGTCGCCGGCGCCTGGCAGTAGCGGGCGCAGTTGTCGATGTTGTGCGTGCCGAGCACCTGGCGGGCGAACTTCTGGGTGAGGTACCCTTCTTCGTCGGTACCGGTGCAGGTGGCGATCACCCCGATCGCATCCGGTCCGTACCGATCGCGGATGTCCCGGAGGCGTCCCGCGACCTCGGCGATGGCGTCGTCCCACGACCGCTCGACGAACCGGTCGCCCTCCCGGACGAGCGGGACCGTGAGGCGCTCGGGACTGTTCACGAACTCCCAGCCGAACTTCCCCTTCACGCACGTCGCGAGGCCGTTCGCCGGGGACTCCGGTCGGGGCTGGATCTTCAGGATCTCGCGACCCCGCGTCCACACCTCGAACGCGCATCCCACGCCGCAGAAGGTGCAGACGGTCTTCGTTCGGCGGATCGACGCCGACCGGCTCGCCGCCTCGACCTCGCTCGCGACCCAGAGCGGGCCGAGGTCGGGCGCGGCCTCTTTCGTCCACGCGACGAGGCGGTCCCGCGTCGTCCGGTCGACCTGAGAGAAGTGACTGGCCCGGCCCCGCATCGACTTCTCCATCATCGCGTCGACCGGACAGACCGACGCGCAGGTCCCGCAGGAGACGCACGACGAGTGGTCGATGTCGGCCCCGTCGTCCCAGACGACCCGCGGCGGCGTCAACGTCCAGTCGACCTTCAGGACCTCGTTGACCACCAGGGTCTGGCAGGCGGCGACGCACCGGCCGCACAGGATGCACTGGTTCGGGTCGTAGGTGTAGAACGGACTCGAGTCGTCGATCGCGTACGGCTTCGGGTGGAACTCCTGGTGCCGGACGTTGCGGCGCAGCGCGGTATTGTGGAGTTCGCAGTCCCCGTTGTTCTTGTCGCAGAGCGTGCACGCGAGCTCGTGGTTCTCGAGGAGCCGCCGGAGGGCGGCGTCCTGCTGGCTCCGAACCAGGGGCGAGGTCGTGTCGACCTCGAGGCCGTCCCGCACCCGGACGGAGCACGACCGCACCAACTTTCCGTCGACCACCACGACGCACGTGTCGCACGTCTGGAGCGGCCCGAGCGGAGCGAGGTAGCAGAGACTCGGGACGTCCGCGCCCGCCGCGCGCACGACCTCCAGCAGCACCGCCCCCTCCGCTGCGGCTCGGGAGGTCCCGTCGATGCGGAGTTGGACCATCGTTCACCGCCGGTCGGACGGACGACCGCGCTCCCGTTCCGAGGCTCCGTCCCTATTTATCGGACGGCGCGACCGCCGACGAGACGCCCGAGCTCTCGCCGTTCGGAGGTCGGAGGGGGTGTCGACGTCCACGAACGACTCCGCGGGGAGGCCGGAGGCCGGCACCCACCGGACGCGACCGTCCCGATCCAGCCGGTCGACCAGGTCTCGGAGTCCGCGCCCCTCCTGCAGGAGTCCGTCCAGCTCCCTCCGCCGCACGCCGGCGTAGATCGCGACGGTCACCTGCGGCACGCCCGCCCGGTCCCGGGGGACCACGGAGCGCCCGTCGAACGCCCGCCGCAGCGTCCGGAGGGCGGTCGCCGGCAGGAACGGGAGATCCGCCGCGAGCAGAACGAATGGTTCGCGGGTCTCTTCCAGGATGCACGCCAACCCCCCGAGCGGGCCGCAGTCGTATCGGTCCACCAGGACCGGCGTCGAGCGATCCCGGCGGGGCAGCACGCTGACGAGGACGGGGGAGAGGCCGGCACGCCGCACGGCGGCGAGTTCGCGCGCGAGAATCGTTCGGCCTCCCACCGGCCGGTCGGCCTTCCCGGGAAGCCGGGTCGCGCGCCCGATCAGAAGGTAGGCCGCCCGGACCTCCCGGGGGGCGGGACGGAGAGACGGAGGGGTCATCGCCGCCCGGTCGCACCCGAAGCCGCGCGAAGCCATCGGCCCGCCGCGGACGGGAACCTCGACTCGCCCGGCCGCCGACGGGACGGCCCCCGTCCGACGGGGCCTCGAAGGAGCTCGCGGGCGATCCGAGGCACGTCGCGGGGCGACGGCACCTCGACGCGAACCGACCCCAGGCGCCGACGGGAGTATCCCTCCACCAGGACGACGTCGCACGGGAGGTCCCGGACGTGGGGGGAGAATTCCCCGCGAAAGGTGACGAACGACCGCGGCCCCGAGAAGACGACCCACCGCGCGCCCGCGCGTTCGAACCGGTCGGTGTCCTTCCCGGCGAGCTCGGGCGCGTGGTCCGAGTGCTTCACGACCGCCACCGAGAGGCCGCGCCGGCGCAGCGCGCGGACGAGGCGTTCCACGAGAAGCGTTTTTCCCGAGCCGCTCCTCCCCACGACCTGAATGACCCGCGGGCGCCCGCGCACGACCGAGACCGACCGCGTCCGAGGGCTATCACCTCTCTTGGTCCCGCTCGCGGAGGCGCGGGCGACGATCGAACGGATTCGGTTCGTCCCGTGGCCCGTCGAGACGGTCCCGCTCGCGCGGGCCGTCGGGCGTCTCGCCGCCCGCCCGGTCCGCGCGCGTCGCGACGTCCCCCGCGTTCCGCTCGCCGCGATGGACGGTTACGCGGTCGGCCCACCGTCCCGGGGGCGGCCGGGGTCGTACCGGCTCCGTCGCGGGGCGATCCGGCCCGGCTCCGGACGCGGACTCCGGCTCGGACCCGGTCAAGCCGTCGAATGTGCGACGGGGGCCCGACTCCCGTTCGGCGCCGAGGCCGTCGTGCGGCTCGAGCGGGGTCGACGGGACGGCGATCGCCTGCTCGTCCGACGGACTCCGGTCGTCGGACAGGACGTCCACGTCGTCGGCGAGGACGTGCGCGCGGGGACCGAGTTGCTCCAACGCGGGGAGGAGGTGCGACCGTACCATCTGGCGACCCTGCTGGGCCAAGGCCTCGCGTCGCTGTCGGTGTACGCGCCCCGGGTGGCGCTGATCGCGGTCGGCGACGAACTCGGGCGGTCCGCCGAGCGGCGGGGCCCGCAGGTCGACGATACGATCACCCCGGCGCTCCGTCCGTTGCTGCCGACGCCGTACGTCCGCATCGAGCGGGGCGCCCCGGACGATCGCGACCGGCTGGCCCGACGGCTCCGACGCGCCGCGCGACGGTCGGACCTGGTGATCACCGTCGGCGGGACCTCGGTCGGCCCGCGCGACGCGACCAAACCGGCGGTGCGTCGCGTGGGGCGCGTGCTGTTCGACGGGGTGCGGGTCAGCGTCCTGAAACGCGCCGCCGTCGGCACGATCTCCGGTCGGCCGGTGGTCATCCTGCCCGGCCAAGTCGGCTCCGCGATCGTCGCGTGGCACGAGCACGGCCTGCATGTGATCGGTCGGTGCGTTGGGCGGGAGCAGCGCTCGTTCGAAGAGGTCCGGCTCCGACATTCGTTCGCGAGCGACCGCCGCATGGACTCGGCGTACCTCCTTTCGGTCGCCGGAGGAACGGCGATCGCGCTCCCGTGGGGCGTGCGGCGCGCGTCCGAACTCCTTCGGGCCAACGCGTTCGCCATCGTTCCCCGCCGGGCGAGACTCGCGAAAGGGCGTCGGCTGATCGCCCAGCGCCTCGTCGCGACGGCCCCCGTGGGAACGGGGACCTAGCGATGCGAGAGCGTTCGGGGCCGACCGGGCGCGTTCGCCTGCCCCAATACGCACAAATACGTCCCCGCGGGTGGGAGTCGCCATGCGGCCCCGAATCAAGGTCGAGGCGCCCGCGCAAGGGATGCTCCGGAAGAACATCACGATCACTCCGGAAGAGGCCGAGTTCCTCGAGCGGCATCCGGAGATCAACCAGAGCGCGCTGTTCCGCCAGATCGTCGAGAGCCTGATGCTCGCCGAGCGGACGCCCGGCGTCGCGTCGACCCAGCCGGTCCGCCTCGGGAAGGCCGTCTACCGGTCGGGCGCGATCATGTTCCAGAAGTCCAGCGAGCGGAAGGACTAGCAGCTCCCGCGCCGGCCCGGCGCCGTACGGACCGCCGTCGGGTTCCACTCTCGCACCGATTTCGAGAAGGATGCGCCCGTCGCGCCGGCGACGTAGCCGTTCGGGCCCGGAGCCGGTTCAGGTCGGCGGGGACGAGCGGAGGGGAGCGTCCTGGTCCCGGCGCCGGTCCGCCAGGCCGGCCAGCGCCGGATGCTCCACGTCCCGGGCGCGGGCGAAGACGATCCCGTCCGCACCGGGCGTCTGAACGTACGCGGACCGAGCCGTCGCGGCGTCGATCGTCTCGAGCGCGTGCCGCGACAGGAGGTGACCGAACGCCCATCGCCGCGTGAGGGCCAGGTCGGTGAAGTGCGGGGCGTAGTGACCCCCTCCGCAGGCGAGCGCGACCCGGTCGTCGGACCCCTCGGGGATCCCGCCCAGCGCGTGCGCCAGGACCTCGACGGCCCGGGGGTCCGGCTCGGACCGGTCGCCGAAACCGATCTCCGCGAAGAACGCGGGAAGGGCGAGCTCCGGACCGTGGTGGGTCGCCTCGTACGTGACCGCGAGTCCCTCTCCCTGGGCTCCCTCGGAGAGCGCGCGCAGGACGGCGACCATCCGGGGCGGGTCGGTCGGGACCAGCGTCCGCGGTCGTCCGCCGACTTCGGCGGTCGGACCCGGATTCCCGAGGGGGTGGACCGTCAGGCAGGGGACGCCCTGTTCGCTCCGATGGATCGAGGGGAAGATCATCGTGGGGACGTGGGCGCGAAGGGCCGGGGGGAGACGAGCATCGAGCCGCTCGTCGTGGATGTGGGGCCCGGGCCGGCGCACGAGCCAGAGTCCCGGGTGCAACTCTCGGACGGCCGCGCCGTCGAGGTGCTCCCCGGTGGACGGAGGGGTCCCCCATCGCTGGGACACCGGTGCGGCGACCGGGTCCGACTCCGCGACGACGAGCAGCGCCCCGGGCATCGCGACCGAGGCAGAGGGGTCGTCCCTAAAGCGGGTCCCGCGGGGAGTCTCCCGTTCGACCGGGCCGGAGCCTCGCGGTTCCGAGCGCGAGGAGAGGTGCTCCCGGCGGGAGTTTCCCCGCCCGACGCGGGGCCGGGCGGATTTGAACCCGCGTCAGAGGCTCGAGAGGCCTCTATCCTTGACCACTAGACTACGGG
>JASHVP010000140.1 GCA_030044475.1 Thermoplasmata archaeon
CGCGCGGCCGGCCGGTCGCCGCCTACACGCACGACGCGGGGGCCCACGTGCACGTCTTCACACTGGACCGGCACCTCGCCGCGGTGCGCCGGTCGGTCGCCAAGATCGACGGGGTCGAGCGGCCGCTGGTGGTGCGACCGGGCCCGGGGGCCCGGACGATCGCGCGCGCGCCTACAGCACGTGCCGGTCGAACTCGGCCGGCGGCAGCTCGAGGCCGATCGAAGAGGTCAGCTGCGTGACCTCCTGGATGTAGCGGGCGCGGGCCTCCTCGTTGGTCCAGCGCTTGAGCCCCCACTCGATCGCGCGGCGGCTGGTGTCGGAGTGGGAGTGGCCGAACATGTCGAGGGCCCGCGGATACCACTTGCGCACGGCCGCCTGGGCCTCCTCCTTCGAACCCGCGTACTTCGGACCGTCCTGGACCATCCGCCGGAGCACGCTCGCGCCGAAGTTGAGATGGAGCTGCTCCTCGCTCAGCATGAGGGGCATCGCGCGCGCGAGCGGCCCGTACGAGCACTCCTGGAACGCGCGCAGTTGGTAGACGCCGACCCGGTCCACGAAGCAGGTGAACGCGCCGACGTCCGACCAGGCGTCGAACTTCATGTTGAACGCGTCGAGCTTGTGCTCGCCCTCGCGCTTGGCGAGCAGCTCGTCGATGTACCGCTGCCCCTCCTCGCCGAAGTCCCGGAGGATCCGGCACGCCTGGAGGCCGTGCCGGGCCTCGTCCGCCACGATCCGCGATTCGATCCAGCGGTCCTCGAGCGTCGGGGCCTGGTCGAGCCACGGGCGGTGCTGCTGGATCGAGGCGAACTCCGTGTCCGCCTGGACGACCATCAGCTTCACGACCAGCTTCCGCATCTCGGCGGGGATCTCCTCGGCCGACTCGTACTTGCGAACGCCGGCCGAGCTGCCCCACAGGATCTCGCGGACCGGTTCGATCGTCCCGCCGTCCTTGAGCGCGCGGGAGGTCGGCGCGGCGGGCGGGGGGTTCGACGGGCTCATGCGCGCTCCGTGCCGATGCTAGGGCTCAACGACCCTTAAAGGTGGGCTTGCGCTTCTCCACGAAGGCGGCGAGCCCCTCCTTCGCGTCCTCGGTGACGAACAGTCGGTTCTGCAGCTCCCGCTCCAGCGCCAGGCCGGCGCCGAGCGGCATCTCGATCCCCTCGACGACCGACCGCTTGATCAGCGAGACGGCGCGCGCCGGGCCGTGGGCGAGCTGCGCCGCGTACGCCTGGACGTCCTTCGCGAACGTCTCCTTCGGGAAGACGTGGTTGACGAGGCCGATCGCGAGGGCCTCGTCGGGCGAGAGCAGGCGGCCGGTGACCATCAGGTCGAGGGCCCGGGACGCGCCGATGAGCCGGGGCAGCCGCTGCGTCCCTCCGGTGCCGGGCAGGACCCCGAGGGTCACCTCGGGGAGGCCGATCTTGCCGGAGTCCTTCGCCATCATCCGGAGGTCGCACGCGAGCGCGATCTCGAGCCCGCCGCCGACCGTGTGGCCGTTCAGCGCGGCGATCACGAGCTTCGGGGTCCGCGCGAACTTGTCGAGCGTCTCCTGGCAGTGGAGGCAGAACATCGCCTTGAAGTCCGGCTGGCTCTGCTTCAGCATCTCGATGTCCGCGCCGGCGCTGAAGAAGCCGGGCAGCGAGCTCGTCAGCACGACGACGCGCACGGCGTCGTCGAACCGGACCTCCTCGATCGCGGCGTCGAGCTCCCGCATCATGTCGAGGTCGTACGTGTTCGCCTTCGGCTTGCCGATCTCGAGGTAGCCGACGTGGTCGTCGACGCGCGTGCGGAGGTACTTGCCCTGCATGGTGCGGACGCCCCGCGTCCGGGGCGGCGGGGGACGGCACCGCCCGGAGGGCTTAACGCCGACGCTCGGCCGCCGGGCGGGGGCGGGGCGGCGCGGTCTTCTCCACGACCCGGCCGTCCGGCCACCCGACGAGGACGCGGTCCGCGATCCCCACGAACAGGCCGGTCTCGACGACCCCGATGTGGTCCCGGAGCGTCCGGTCGGTCGCGCCCGGATCGGTCAGCGGCGACCGCGGGACCAGGTCCAGGATCTCGTTCGCGTTGTCGGTCCGGAACGGCGACCCGTCGGCGCCGGTGCGGCGGCGGACCTCGAACCCGAGCTCCGCGAGCTCCCGCTCGAGCGGCGCCCGGGCGAACGGCACGACCTCGACGGGGATCGGGAACCGTTCCCCGAGCGTCCCGACCAGCTTCGCCGGGTCGACGACGATCGTCACCTCGCGGGAGAGGTAGGCGAGCAGCTTCTCCCGGAACAGCGCTCCGCCGCCCCCCTTCGTGAGGTCGAGGCCGGGGGTCACCTCGTCGGCGCCGTCGATCATCAGGTCGAAGGAGTCCGCCGCGGCGAGCGGGCGGACGGAGAGCCCGAGCGACCGCGCGAGCTCCTCCGTCGCGCGCGAGCTCGCCACGCAGTCGAACCCCCCCTGCGGGAACCGCTCGGCGATCGCGCGGACCGCGAACGCCGCGGTGCTCCCGGTCCCCAGGGCGAGGGAGAGGCCGGGCCGGACCCGGCGGTCCACCGCGGCGCGGGCGGCGACCGCCTTCGCCCGGTCGAGCTCGCTCGCCACGAGCGTCCCGAGCACCGGCGGCTAGAAAACCCGTCCGTCGGGGCGCGCGGCACTCCTTAAGGGCCGCGCTCCCTCGGTGGGCCGATGTCCGGCGCCGGGCCCGAGGCGGGGCGCGCGGTCGTCGCCTCGATCGGCGGGTCGGTCCTGGTGACCGGGGCGGACGACGCCGGCTACCTGGGCCGGCTCGCGGAGGTCGTCCGGCGCGTCGGCGCCGACCGGCCGCTCGCCGTCACGACCGGCGGCGGCCGGACCGCGCGCGAGTACATCGACCTGGGACGCGCGCTCGGGCTGACCGAGGTCGAGCTCGACGAGCTCGGGATCGACGTGACGCGCCTCCACGCCCGGTTGCTCGCCGCCCGGGTCGGGCCGCCGACCCCGGACCACCCGCCGGCGTCGGTCCGGGAGGCCGTCGGCGCGGTCGCCGCCGGGCGGCCGGTCGTCCTCGGCGGCACGGAACCCGGACACACCACCGACGGCGTCGCCGCCCTCCTCGCCGTCCGGCTGCGCGCCGCGCGCGTCGTGAACGCGACCGACGTCGACGGCGTCTACGACCGGGACCCGAAGGCCGGGCCCGGCGCCCGGCGGATCGACCGGATGGCGTGGGCCGACCTGCGGGCGTCCGTCCACGCCGCGACCGTCGGGGCGGCCGGCCAGCGGTTCGTCTTCGACCGGCTCGGGGCCGACCTGCTCGCGCGCGCGCGGATCCCGCTCGCCGTCGTCGCCGGCCGCGACCTCGCGAACCTCGAAGCGGCGCTCACGGGGGCGCCGTTCCGCGGGACCCTCGTGACGGCGTAGCCGCCGGCGCCGCCGTTATCCCCCCGACGGAATTGGCCCGCCGTGCGACGCATCGTCTTCCTCGGCCCGCCGGGCGTCGGCAAGGGGACCCAGGCCGCCCGCCTGGCCGCCGAGCTCCATGTCCCCCACCTCTCCACCGGCGACCTCCTCCGCGCCGCCGTCGCCGCGCAGACGCCGCTCGGACGGGAGGCGGACGGCCACATGCGGGCCGGACGCCTCGTCCCGGACGCGCTCGTGCTCGGGATCCTCCGGGAGCGTCTCGCCGCCCCCGACGCGCGGGACGGCTTCCTCCTCGACGGGTACCCCCGGAACCTCGCGCAGGCCGAGGCGCTCGCGGCGATCACCCCGGTCGACGCGGTCCTCGCCTTCGACCTCCCCCGGGAGGCGCTCGTCGAGCGCCTGACCGGCCGGCGGGTCTGCCCGACCGATCAGTCCGTCTACCACGTCGCGTTCCACCCGCCGAAGGTTCCGGGGCGGTGCGACCGGGACGGGGCGGAGCTCGTGCAGCGTCCGGACGACCGGCCCGAGGCCGTCGGGACCCGGCTCGCCGTGTACGCGGAGCAGACGGAGCCGCTGCTCGCCCACTACCGGACGAACGGGCTGCTGCGGCCGATCGACGCCCGCGGGAGCCCCGACGAGGTCGCCGCCCGGATCCGCGCCGCGCTCCCGGGCGACGCCCGGTCGGGAGCGGCTACCCGGAGCCGACCGACGGCTGGGACCCGGCGCCGCGGTCCCGGACCTTCGGGAGGATGAACGCGCCGACCACGACGAACCCGAGCAGGAGCACGAGGGTGATCGCGATCACCGACCCGATCGGGACGACCGTCGCGCTCGTGTACGTCAGCCCGTCGCCGACGAACGGGATCGGGTTCTTCGGGGCGAGCAGCGTGAAGATCCCCCACGTGACCCCGATGAACGCGACCGTCACGAGGGTGTCGGCGGCGCCGTGCGGGTACCCCTCGGGGAGATGCTCGTAGCGGACCGCGAGGTAGAGGTACATCGCGATCAGCGAGAAGATCAGCACGTAGACGAGGAACACGCCGAGGCCGAGGTACAGCCCGCCGAAGACGACGAGCGCGATGGCGTAGAGGGGGACGTCCATGCGGCCGCTCCCGGGCGGGGGTTACCCCGACCCTCCGCCGTAGATGTGCT
>JASHVP010000141.1 GCA_030044475.1 Thermoplasmata archaeon
ATCCTCCTCATCTACATGATCTTCAAGAACCGCGAGCGCCGCCGCGCCGACATGACGCGCCGGATGCCCCCACCCGTTCCCCCGGCGCCGTCCGCGCCCGGCCCCGCTCCGCCGTCCGCCTCGGCCCCGTTGCCGTCCGGCACCGCCCCATCAGCCCCGCTCGGAACCGCGGCCGCCGGAGCCCCGCCGCCCGCGTCCGAGGAGCGCAGCTGCCCGAACTGCCACGCGGTGGTCTACGCGAACGAGACGACGTGCTGGAAGTGCGGGGCGAAGCTCCCCGCGAGCTGACGAGCCCGCGGCGGCCGGCCGATCCCGCCGGGGGGACCTACGAGACCGTCACGACGAACGTGTCGTAGACGTAGCCGATCGTGACCCCGTTCGCCGTCACTTTCAGCCAGACCGCCAGGGTGTACTTCGGCCCGGCGACGGTCGGGGCCCAGCGGGCCTTGGTGCCGACCGGGTCGACCGTCACCGAGCTCCCCGAGGTGACCGTGGTGGCGCCGATGGTGTAGGTGTACTGCTTCGTGCCGGCGGAGTTGTTCGCGGTGACCGTCCCCGAGATCGAGACCGACGCCGGCGCGCCCGTCGCGGTCCAGTTGTCCCACACGGTGACGTTGAGGAACGGGCAGAGCGGCGAGCCCGTCGTCTTGCAGCCGCCGCTCGACGCCCCGTTGTGCGTGAAGCTCGACGAGGTGGAGAAGACGATCCCCTGCACTAGGTTCGCCGTCCCGAAGGTCGTCGATCCCTGCGCCGAGCCGACCGAGGTCACCGTCGCGGACGCCTGGATCACGACCGTCGAGTTGAGCAGCCAGGTCGAGAAGGTCGAGGGGGTCGTGCTGTAGACGGTCACGGAGGTCGGCCCGGAGATCGTGAGGCCGGTCGGGCCCGCGAGCTCCGTCGAGTTCGTCTTCCACGGACCGCCCGGGGTCTGGTTCGCCCAGAACGTCACCGTGAGCGGTTCGTCGCTCGCCGACCCGGTGTACGTGACCACCGCGGCCAGGTAGCCCGACGTGCCGGGCAGGGTCGGGGGCTGGGGAACGAGCACCACCGACACCGAGAGCGCGCCCGAGGAGGTGACGGTCGGGGCGATCGAGATCGTCACGGCCGCGGTCGTGTTGAAGCCGCCCCCGCCCGCGGTGATGAACCCGAAGTAGGTTCCGGCCGCGTCCGTTCCCTGGGAGGGGACCGTGTACTGCCAGAGGCCGAGCGAGTTCAGCGTCATCGCCTGGCTCGTGCCCGAGAGGCCGGGGACCCCGCCCAGGTTGACGAAGACCGACCCGGCGGTCACCGTGCCCGAGATCGACGCCCAGACCACGAACGACTGGCCGATCCCCGGGTTCGCCGGCGTCGTGCCGCTATCGACGACCGTCGGCCCGACGGAGATCAGCTGCCCCGGGAGGATGACGCTGTAGTAGAGCTGGGTCGGGGAGACGACGTAGATCGTGATCTGGTCGGGGAGCTTGTCCTGCTGGTGGGCCGGGAACGTCCAGCTCCACGTCACTCCGAGGTTCCAGGCCGTGGCGTTGTTGATCCCCCACGCGACCGGGATCGGGTTCGCGAACTCGGGCGAGTTCGGATAGTTCGCCGACTTGAGGTAGACGAGAACGCTCGAGGAGACCGCGGGACCGGCGAGGTGGAGGATCGTGACGCCCGCGATGTACGTGCCGTTCGCCGTTCGGACCAACGACGCCTGGAACTGATTCGTGTTCTGTGCCGGGGGTGCCGGGAACGACGAGACGAACGCGAAGATCGAGGCGAACAGCGTGACGGTGAGCGCCAGGAGGATGATCGTCGCGACGACATCCGAAACGCCGCGCTTCGCCCGCCACCGGCCGCGGCGACGGCCCGTTCGTTTGGCCGACGGCCCGCCGGAGCCGCGCGCCGACGGCTCGGTCGTGACCGGACCCAGCGATCGCATTCCGTGACCCCGACGTAAACAAAGGTTGGGGTGGCCTATTTAGTCGTTCCGGCAATTCCCTGACGAAGCCGTGGCCTCGGCGACACATCGTGGAGGCGGGCGGTCTCGCCGGTTCGCAGAATCGCGGCCGGAGTCGGACGCCCTCCGAGGGACGGAGCCCGCGGGGACGAGCGCGGGAGAGGAAAAGAGAGTCGGCCCCGGCCGCCCCCGAAGGGGCGGTCCGGGGCTCGAAGGGGTTGGTCGGGCTCTCGGTCCGAGCTACCTTACGCCAAACTCGCCGAGACCGTCCCCGAGTACGACCCAACGCCGAGGGCCGAGATCACGAGGTTCGATCCCGCGGGGCTCACCGTGACGCCCATGTCAACGATGATCTCCATCGTCGACGAGAGCTGCGTGGTGGGCGTGCCGACCGACCAGGTCGAGACCGACAGGGCCCCGCCTGCGGCGATCGCCGTGCACTGCGTCACGACCGTGGCGGTCACCGTGTTGTAGATGGTGATGCCCGAAGTCGCAGTACCGATGTTGTACGTGGCACCCGAGCTCAGTTTTACCACCATGTCCATCGCGTTCGGCGTCAGGCCGGGACTGGCCGACTCGATCGTGAGGACGTAGCAGTAGTGGGTCGCCGCGCAGCCGCTGCCCGCGTACGTCGCTCCGGCGGCGCCCACGACGAGGCCGTTCGTGGTCGACTCCGCCATCGCGAACGCCGATCCGAGCGTCGTTCCGCCCGGGCCCTTCGTCAGGCCGGAGATCAGGACGTACAGAACCGCGGCGAGCACGACGGTGATCGCGACCAGCAAGATCGTCGCGATGATCGGCGACACTCCGCGCTTCCGCGCCTTTCTCCAGCTTCGTTCGTTCTTTCCCCAGACGTTCATTCGCTTCTTTCCTCCGAGGGGTCGTTGGACCCGCGGGTGTCGGTATGCGCAGGTACCGGTATATGAAACCCGAGGGTCGTGGGGTCGACAACAGTCGGAGCCTGATTCGGCATTCAACGATATACGCATCAATACGCATAATGCCATACTGACGCACGTCAGGAAGCGACTCGGGGCCGGGGGCCGCATTCCGGGCCCGGCCGGTCCGGACCGGGCCGATCGGGCAGGTTGGTGCGGGGAAGGCGCCGGCAGCCCAGGTTCCGGAACTGTGCGCAATCCGTGCCAGCGTCCCCGGCGATCCGGCGGGGAGGAGCGCGCCCCCGCGCGCGGCCGTACCGTCGCGGCCGGAGGGCAGTTATACTCAGCGACAGTCGCGAATCCGCGCGGTTCGACAGCTCCTAGGATCCGTTCGACACGTCAAGAATTCGACGGAGATTGGCGTCCGCGATTTTCCGGGTTGGCCACGACCGTTTGTTTAAGT
>JASHVP010000142.1 GCA_030044475.1 Thermoplasmata archaeon
AGACCAGGCCGTCGTCCGTCCCCCGCAGGTGCGGTCCCTTCGCGTAGACCTGGAGGCCCAGGTGCCGGGCGACGGGATTGGGCAGGGTGAGCAGATGGCGGTCTCCCGCGCGGGCCGTCGCGAGGAAGCGGTTGCGGACGGTCTCGACCGCGAGGGCCTCCCGGGCGGGGTACGTGGCGATCACCCGCACCAGCCCGGGTCCCCGCGAGAGGAACGAGACCGATCGGCTCGCCTCCCAGTGGGGTCCGTCCTCCGGGCGGAACTGCAGGAGGTCGGCGACCTCCATCGGCAGCTGCATGGAGAGCCAGGTCGGGTGCATCGCCCGCACCACGACGTACTCCATCGCGGTCTCCACGGGGGCCGACCGCTATAAGAACCCCGCCGGCGCCGCCCCCGCACCGTTCACGGACGGGGGGTCAGCCGGGCGAGGGCGTCCACGATGGGGCGCAGGTCGGTCCCGGACCACACCAGGTCGGCCGCCGCCCGTACCTCGGGAAACCCGCTGTTGAGGGCGACCCCGCCTCCGACGGCCCGGAACACCGGGATGTCGGCCCAGCCGTCGCCGACGTGGACCGCTTCGGACGGGCGGGCGGCGGCGCGACGGAGGAGCCCGGCGAGGCCGGAGAGCTTGTCGGCGGAGACGGGCCCGGGGGCCTCGATCCGCCCGGCGACGACTCCCTGGGCGCCGACGCCCCATCCGTCGCGGAACCCGAACGTCCGTTCGTACCAGCGGACGATGTACTCCGGGTTATGCGTCAGCACGGCCGGCGTCGCGCCGCGCTGGTGCAGATCGTCGACCGCCTCGCGAATCCCCGCGAGACGGGGGGTCCGCTCGAGGACCTGCTCCACCTCCGCGACCGTCCGGCCCGTGGCCAGGTCGAGCAGGGCCCGGAGGTGTGCGTCCTCGCTCTCCTCCCGGGCGAGGAACCGCCGGTTGGTCCGCTCGAGCTCGGCCGTCCGGCCGAACGCGGCCGCGATCGGGGTCCAGCCGTGGCCCCGGGTCAGCGTCCCGTCGATGTCGAAGGTGACGAGCCGCCACGGGAACCCGGCCGGCATCGTCGGCTACGAACGGCTCCCGACGCCCATCAGGATCCCGCCGACCCAGAGGGCGAAGATCCCCCCGGCGACGAGCCCGAACAGGCTCCCGTCCGCGTACGGGTTCACGGGCAGGCCCAGGCTGACGAGCGCGAGGCCGGCGAGGGTCAGGAGGAGCCCGAGCCCGATCTTCGCGTTCTTCGAGAGGCGGGCGCGCGCCCGGGGCGTCGCCGTCTCCGAGGGCGCTCCCATCCGCGGCCGACGCCCCGGCGGGGAGATAACCGTGCCGGCCGCCCGCCTCAGCTGCCGCGCTCTTCGTCGGTCGCCGTCAAGAGGCGGGACGGGGGCAGCGGCAGGAACGACGACCGTCGCTGCTCGTCCTCCTCACTGCGGCGTTCCGCGGTGATCGTGCGGACGAACGGGGCGGCGCCGATCGGGGCGAGCAGGGTCGTGAGCAATCCGACCCCCGCGACGATCGTGAACTGCTGGGTCGTGAAGACGCCGTCGTCGAGCAGGATCACCGCCATCGCGAGCTCGACGGCCCCCCGGCTGGCGACGAGGAACCCCGCCCCGAGCGACTCCGTCGACGACCAGCCGAGCGCCTTCGTGATCGCGCTCCCGACGAACAGCTTCGAGGAGAACGCGAACAGGACGAGCGCCACGAAGGCGGCGATCGCCAGGACGTCGGCGCCGATGAGGCGGAAGTCCATCGAGACGCCGACGAGAGCGAAGAAGAGCGGGATGAAGAACCCCCACGTCACCGTGTCGAAGATCTGCCGGATCTGGCGGTGCTGCCGGGGCCCCGCGCTCTCCGGGGTGATCAGCAGGCCCGCGTAGAACGCCCCCACGAGGAACGTCAACCCGAGGTACTGGGAGTAGAGCGCGGCCGCGAGGCCGGCGACCATCAGGAGGGCGAACCACGCTTCCCGGGACCGCCACGTCTCCCGGAACCCCGCGACGGCCCGGTCCCACAGCTTCGTCTGCCGGAGGCTGCGCAGTCCGTAGTGGACGGCGAGGACCGTCGAGAGGAAGACCCCGACCGTGACGATCGCGACCGCCGAGTCGACCAGGACGGTGTGGGTCCCGGTCCGGATCTCGAGCAGGACGGCGAAGGTCGAGACCGCGGCCAGCTCGTTGACGATCGCGGTATTCATCAGGAACGAGCCGAACTTGCTGTCGAGCAGGCCCAACTCCCGGAGCATGATCCCGAGGACCGGGAGCGCCGTGATCGAGACCGTGAGGGAGATGAACAGGGTCGTCAGCCACCCCCACGCCGGATAGAGGAGGTGGACGACGCCCGCCCCGAGCAGGAACGGGACCAGGAAGATCGCGATCCCGAGGAGGCCGGCCGAGAGGCCGGTCGCCCGAATCTGCTCGGGCGTCACGCTGAGCCCGGCCATCATCAGGATGAAGAACGTCGCGAGGATCTGCAGGTTCTGGAAGTTCGTCGAGATGTCCCCGAGCCCGAGGACGGGCTGGAGCAGCGTCGGGCCGAGAACGACCCCGACGAGGATCTGGCCGACGAGGGCCGCCTGGCCGATCCGGATGCAGATCTCCCCGGCGACGACCGACGCGGCGACGAGCAGGAAGAGGTCGACGATGAACTGGGTCGTTGCGTTCATCATCGGCCCGCGCGCCCTCTCCTCCCCGAGGGCCGGTCGACGGCCGAGCGGACCCGGACGGGCGGCCCTACCGGTCCCGGGGGACTGCTCCGTTAACTAACTTTGTACCATCGAGAACGGAGACCTCCGAAGTTCCCGTGGCCGCCCGCAACCGACGCACCGCACCGGGGCGGACGACGCCCGTCCGCGACCGGTCCCCCCGCGAGTCGGCGGCCCGCGCGGTGCTCGAGCGGCGGATCCGCGCCCTCGAGGAGCCACTGGACGTCAGCGTGCGCCGCCGGGCGCCGTTCCTGCTCCTCCAGGTCCGGAACCCGGTCCGCGGGACCGCGTACCGGGTCGCGTTCCCGGCCTATCCGTCCCGGGACGCCGCGCTCTGCACGTGCGTCGACTTCGCCCGCCGGGGGCTCGGCACCTGCAAGCACCTCGCCGCCGCGGAGCGATGGCTGGCCGAACACCCCGACCCGCGGCCGGAGGCGTCCGAGGGCCGGCTCGCCGGACCCGACCCCGCCCGGGTCTGGGCCGAGGTCGATCGACGCAGCGCCGTCCCTCCTCCGTCGGCGCGGGCGGCGGTCCGCCTCCGGTGGCCCGGGGGAGCGCTGCTGCTCGCCGACGACCTCCCGTCGAAGTAGGCAGGGGAAAGGGTTCGCCCGGCGCCGGATCGCCGCGGCTCTACGCGGACATCCCCGGCGCGCCCTTGAGCGCCCGGATCTTGTAGTACTCGGGGTCGACGATGACCTCGCCGTTGACGCCCATCGTCTCGATGGTCTTGAGCGGGGTGCCGGCCTGCTTCTTCGCCCGCTGCCAGTCGGGGATCGGGATCGAGAACTTCTGTTCGACCTCCGTCCGGTAGATCGGGCCCGAGTTGTACGAGCAGAACGGGATGACGCGCCCATCCGGGACCGCGTAGTGGATGTCGCAGCGCATCAGGCGCTGGATATCGTAGTCGTACGCGTCCTGGAAGTGCATGTTCCCGATGTAGAGCGTCCGCCACGTGAACTTCGCGACGGCCTCCTTGTTCCCCTCGGTGAAGATCGCGGCGATCACCCGCACGCAGTTCTTCTCGCTCAGGCCCTCCGGGGCCTTCGAGAAGTCGAAGTACTTCGAGACGTCGTGGAGCAGGCGGGCGCCCGCGACGGCCGTCCGCACCCGCGCGAACCGGGCGTCCCGGTACTTCTCGATCATCGACTCGACGTTCTCGAAGAAGCCGTCGACGTCCATGAACCGCGGCAGCGGCGTGATCTTCTGCCCGTCCTTCGAGATGAAGGCGAACGTCGCGCACCCGCAGCCCGGGTGGGTCGTGAGCGTCATCTTCTCCTCCCCGTGGATGATCGACACGAGCTCCGAGATCGGGGCGACCGACGGGACCGGGAAGAAGTCCGACTTCTCGAACGGCCCCTCCGTGCAGAGGATCCGGACGAGGTCCGACTGGGTGAACCGCATCTGGAACCGGTCCTTGTCGGGGATTCGCGCCGTCAGGGCGACCGGCTGGAAGTTGACGCCCCGGACGACGTCCAGGTTGTCGATCGCGAACTTGACGGACGGCCAGATCTCTTTCTCGTTGAAGCCACCGACCAGGGTCGGGACGAGCACGACGCTGAGGGGCTTGTCCGGCTTGCCCGCGGCGAGATCCGAGGCGGGCGAGTGGGTCTCCCGGGCCGCCTGGATCGCCTTCTGCTTCACCTTCAGGAGCGGGACCCCCCGCACCTTGCGGTAGATCTCGTCGTCCAGCCCGTCGAACTGGAGGTAGAGCGTGTGGAGGCCGGCGTCCCGGCACGCCTGGGC
>JASHVP010000143.1 GCA_030044475.1 Thermoplasmata archaeon
TACTTCGAGGAGAAGCAGGTCTACCGGATCGACCACTACCTCGGCAAGGAGACCGTGCAGAACCTGCTCGTCTTCCGGTTCGCGAACATGTTCATCGAGTCGCTCTGGTCGCGGGAGCGGATCGACCACGTGACGATCACGGTGGCGGAGTCGCTCGGGGTCGAGCAGCGCGCGCAGTACTACGAGACCTCGGGCGCGCTGCGGGACATGGTCCAGAACCACGTGACCCAGATCCTCACGCTCGTCGCGATGGAGCCCCCCGGGACCCGCGACGAGGACTCGATCCGCAACGAGAAGGTGAAGGTGCTCCAGAGCATCGTCCGTCTGACCCCGCGCGACGTCGTCCGGGGCCAGTACACCACGGGAACGGTGGACGGGAAGCCCGTCCCCGCCTACCGCGAAGAGCCCGGGGTCGGCCCGAACTCCGGGACCGAGACGTTCGTGGCGATCCGGCTCAAGATCGCCAACTGGCGCTGGCAGGACGTGCCGTTCTTCGTGCGGACCGGGAAGCGGATGCCGACGAAGACGACCGGGGTGACGCTCACGTTCAAGGCGCCTCCCGTGACGTTCTTCCAGACGGCTTCGGAGTACAACTCGAACCCCGACCGCGTCTCGATCCTGATCCAACCGGACGAGGGGTTCGAGCTCGCCTTCGAGGTGAAGGTCCCGGGACGGGAGATGCGGGTGCAGACGCACCGGATGAAGTTCCATTACGCGGACGTCTTCGGGCCGCTGCCCGACGGGTATGAGACGCTCGTCGACGACGTGATCCTGGGCGACCCGACGCTGTTCGTCCGCGCCGACGAGGTCGAAGCGTCGTGGCGCCTCTACGACGGCCTCGTCCGCGACCCGCCGCCCCTCACGTTCTACCCGGCCGGCTCCTGGGGGCCCGAGGAGGCCCAGACACTCGTGCAGGAGTGGGGGCAGCGGTGGTACTACGGGTAGAGCGCCGCGTCCACGTCGCGCCCACCCTCCCGGCGGCGTCCGATCTCCTCGCGCGCCGGCTCGTCGCGTACGCACGGTCGATCGTCGCCGAGCGGGACCGGTTCCGCCTCGTGATCTCCGGGGGATCGACCCCGCTCGGTCTGTTCCGCCGGCTGGCCGGCCCCTACCGTCGCCGGATGCCCTGGACCCGCACGGAGCTGTTCTTCGCCGACGAGCGGTGCGTCGCGCCGACCCGCCCGGAGAGCAACTTCGGGTCCGCGCGCCAAGCGTTCCTCGCTCGCGTCCCGATCCCTCGCGCCCGGGTGCACCGCATCCGGGGGGAACTTCGCCCCCTGCCGGAGGCGGCCCGACGCTATGAAGCCGTGATCCGGCGGTCGCGCGGCGTCCGCGCGGGGGACGGGCCCCTGTTCGACGCGGTGCTGCTCGGCATCGGCCCGGACGGGCACACCGCCTCGCTGTTTCCGGGCCAACCGTCGCTGCGGGCCCGACGGGCCGCGGTCGTGGCGGTCCCGCGGGCGGGGCAGCCCCCGCACGTGCCCCGGATCTCGCTCACCCTCCCGGCCCTCTCGAGCGCCGGCGCCGTCTGGTTCCTCGTGGCCGGGGACGACAAGCGCGCCGCGTTGGCCCGTGTGTTCGGCCCGCCGGGGAGGTCCCGGTCGGCGCTCCCGGCGGCGCTCGTCCGGCCCTCGACGCCGACCGAGTGGTTCGTCGACGCCGCCGCGGCGCGGGGAATCCCGGTGCGGGCGCGGTCAGCCGGCTGAACGGCGGGTCGGACGGACGTCGAGCGAGCCGTCGTCCCGGGTCTCCCAGACGCGGGTCCCCCCGACGACGGCGGCCCGGCCGTCGCCGCGCTCGCAGCGCGGCGGGAGACGGCGCAGCTTCCGCGCGTTCCCCCCGCCGAGCACGATGTAGTCCGGCTCGAGGGCCCGAGCGAGGAGCCCGACCACGGCGAAGACCTCCTTCTCCCACTTCTTCCGCCCCAGCCGCTCGAGCGCGGCCTCGCCGACGTACTCCTCGTACTCCCGTTCCTTCTTGTACGGCAGGTGGGCCAGCTCCATCGGAAGGAGCCGCCCCTCGACGATCATCGCGCTCCCGAGCCCCGTGCCGAGCCCGAGGAACAGCATCGAACCGCCCCGGTAGTCGCCGACGGCCTGGAGCACGGCGTCGTTGACGATCCGGGTCGGCCGGCGGAACCGGCGCTCGAAGTCGAACCCGATCCAGCCGGGCGCGAGGTGCGCCGGCTCTCGCGCGACGCGCCCCCGGACGACGAGGCCCGGGTACCCGACGGTCACGGCCTCGAACCGCTCGCCCCGGACCGTCGCGAGGACCCGTCGCATCATCCGGCCCGGCGTCATCCTCGGACCGGTCGGGATCTTGACCGGGATCCGCTGCCCCGAGAACGCGACTTTGACGTGGCTCCCGCCGACGTCGAGTACGAGCACCCGACGGCCGTGCGGGGAGGAGGGACGGACCACGACCGCGTGACCCGCCCCCGCCGATTAAGCCTCCGTCGGGGGCGGTGCGCCCGCGACGGCGGCTCCCGGTCGACCCGGCAACCCCTTCTCCCCGCTCCCGTCGGGTGCCTCACGAACCTGTCCCTGCTCCGACGCGACGGACGGAGGGTCTTCGGCTCCGACCCCCGAGGATACCTGCGCTTTCGCGTTCCCTATCCCCGGCGCGTCTTCGAGATCCTTCGGATCCGGTGCGGGCTTCGCCCCGGAACGAGGGTCTTCGAGGTCGGCCCCGGCCCCGGGCTCGCGAGTCGCGAGCTCCTCCGGCACGGGGCGGATCCGCTCGACGTCGTCGAACCCGACCCGCGCCTCGCGCGCTACCTCCGGGCGACCCTCCGTCCGACGTCCCGGGTTCACGTGGTGGGCGCCCCTTTCGAAGACGCCGACCTCGCCGAAGGCACGTACGACCTCGGCGTGGCGGCGACGTCGTTCCACTGGGTCCACGCTCGCGTGGGGCTCCCGAAGGTCGCCCGACTCTTGCGGCCCGGCGGCTGGTGGGTGATGTGGTGGAATCGGTACGGGGACCCCGACCGCCGGGGCCAGTTCTTCCAAGCGGTCCTGCCGGTCTACTCGACCCGCGCCACGGCGCGGGCTCGTTGGGTCCGGCAGGGGGCCCCCGGGGAGCGGCGGGAGACGTCCCGCCGTCTCGCGCGGCTCGCGAGCAGCGGGAGGTTCGACCGGATCGAGTACGAACTGCTCCGCTGGCCGGTGACCCTGACGGCGCGCGAGGTCCGCGGTCTCTGGTCGACCTTCGGCGAAGTCGCGAACCTGCCGCTCCGCGAGCGGTCGAGGTTCCTCGACCGCATCGAGGGGATCGCGCGCGACGAGTTCGGGGGGACCGTCCGGATCGACATGCGCACTCCGATCTACACGGCCCGTCGGGTCTGACCGCGTCGGCCGACTCCCGCGCGGTCCGCTCCCGCGAGGACGGGGTCGGCCCGGAGAGGGCCGACCGGACCGCCCCCGGTCAGATCTGCCGCCCCTCCTCGATCGAACGGGCCCGGATCCGACGGAGGAGGAGGAGAGTCGTCGCGACCAGTAGGCACGTCCAGGCCAGGAGGCCGACGAGGAGGAACGGCCAGGCGAGCGCGACCGAGGAGGTCCCGAGCTCGACCGTCGGCGTCGTGCCCGAGTACCCCTGATAGAGGAGCGACGTCAGGTCGTTGAACGGCGAGCCGTAGATCACCCACCGCGGGAGCGCGACATCGGTCTGCGCGTTGCCGAGCACGAACGAGAGCAACAGGGGAACGTACCCCACGAAGTTCGAGCTCCGGAGGCCGAGATAGTCGATCGCGACCAGCGCGAGGGTGGCGGCGAGCGCCAGGAAGAAGACGCCCCCGAGCATCGAGACGCCCACCAGCCCCAGGGCGTCGGCGGGAACGATCGCCGCGGAGAACCGGGCTCCGAAGATCCCCGCCGTCGCGCCGAGGAGGACGACGTTGAGGACGAGGCCCAGGACGGCCGAGCCGCCGACGATCGAGGCGAGGTAGCCCTTCGGCGTGAGCCGGCTCCAGCGGAACGCGTACGCGAGCGACGCCGAGCCGTACGCGAACGATCCGGCGATCGCCGCGGCGAGGAGGCTGAGGGCGATCAGGACGATGACCGCGTACCACGCGGACGTGTACGCGGTGACGGCCGAGTGCGAGGAGCCGACGCCCGACGACTGGAGGAACGCGCCGATCGCCAGCCAGAAGACCATGAAGGCGACGGCCCAGAACCAGAGCGAGGCGTTCGTGAGCATCGCCTTCGCGTACGACCGCCAGAGGTTCATGCCAAGGCCTCCACGAGCGCGTTGACGCTCGTCGCAGACTTCACCGGGCGATCCCCTCCGTCGCGAGTCACGGAGAACGTACCGAGCGAGGTCTCCAGAACCGCCAGGGCCCCGGCCGGCGCCCCTCGGCTCAAATAGAGACGGTCGAGCTCCGAAACCTCGAACGGTCCGAGCAATCGCCCCTCGAACATCAGCGCCAGCTGCCAGTCCGCGAACGAGGCGAGGAGGTCCAGCTCGTGGGTGTTCAACAGCACGTCCCCCGGGAAGTCCTGCAACAGCCGGACGAGCCGCCGACGACGCGAGAAGTCCACATTGTCGAACGGCTCGTCGAGGAGGACGAGAGCGGGACGGAAGCAGACGGCGAACAGGTCCCCCACCAGCTTCTGCTGCCCCGTCGACAGCTCGTGGAATCGACGGTCTCCGACCTCGGCCAGCTCGAATTCGTCGAGACGGCGGTCCATCTCCCCCGGGTCGCCGCCCTTGAGCGCCGCCATGACGCGGACGAGGTCTCGGATCGGGAGCGCCAACAGCCGGTAGACCTCGGGCAGGTTCGTGGAGAGCCCGACCTCCCCCCGGATCCGGCCCACGTCGCGGCCCGCGAGGGTGATCGACCCGGCGGCCAGGGGCACCAGCCCGAGGATCGCCCGAATCAGAGTGGTCTTGCCGCTGCCGTTCGACCCCACCACGGCCATCTTCGCGCGGTCGAGCCGAAGGTCCACCCCGCGCAGCGCCGGCCGGGTCGAGCGCGGGTATCGGACCTCGAGGCCGCGGACTTCGAGCACGCGGGGGGATGGGTCCAGTGGACCATCTACCCCTGCGAAAGTTCAGCCGCTGGACCGGACCCCGAGGCGGCCCGGCCGGCGGGGGCTCCGAGCCGTCCGAGGGCCCGCGCCAGGTCCTCGTACACCGCGAGACCCTTCGCCGTGATCTCGACCCGGACGCGCGGGCCGCCGAGGGTGAAGACCATCCGGCTTTCGACGTACCCGGCGGCGACGAGCTGGTCGAGGTGGTGGCTGAGGCTCCCCTTCGACGTGCTCGTCAGCTCGAGGAGCTCCGAGAAGCTGAGGCGACGGTTGATGCCGAGCGAGATCAGGATGAGCAGCCGGACGGAGTGGCGGAGCGACTCCTGCAGGAGAAAGTCGCCGATCGCGCGGAGCCCGGGAGCTCCCGTCCCCGGCGGCTCACCCCCCGACATCGGGCGCCATCTCCTCGGGCGCGTGATACAACGCGTAGACCCCGGCGGCCGCCCATCCGACGGTCGCGATCAGCCACAGCACGGAGTAGAGGACCTGGTCGTTCGTCAGCACGAGCGCGACGGCCGAGCTCACCACGCTCGTGGAGTAGCTGCCGATCGCGAGCGTGGCTTCGGGCGGCGGAGGATGGAACCACGACCGGACCTGGACGAGAACCCACAGGACGACACCGCCCAGCGCCGCGTCGAGGACCAGGAGTCCGGCGAAATTGCTGAAGTAGCTGACCGCGGAGACCAGGGCGGTGATCCCGAGGCCGATCCACAGGATCTGGAGGAATCGCTGCCGCGATCGGCGTCGCCCCTCGAGCGCGTCCCGGAGCCACTCGGCCCGCGCCGACTGGGTGAACGCCCACGAGGTGCCCCAGATCGCGAGTGCGATGACCCCGACGAGGGCGGCGTAGTAGAGGCCCAGTTCGAGGTCGGTCGTGGGCGCCAGCGGGCCCGTGAGGATCCCCGGTACGACGAAGAGCCCGATGAGCGCCGCCGACCAGATCAGGTAGTAGACCCCCCACGCTCGTCGGAGCAGATAGGCCTGGAAGACGAGCGCGCGGCCCGCGAGCCGGCCGAGCTCCTCCGGTCGGACCGGCTCCGGGATCGGGCCGGGCGACGGCGCGCCCCCCGGGGATTCCTCGCTTTGGTCCGCGCGCACCCGCGTCTCCGGACGGGGGAGCCGCCAGCGGTTGATATCGCCGGGCCAAACACTGGACCGGGCCCACGGAACCCGGTCCTGACCGGCGATCCTTCGGCGCCCCGGCTCGGGGCGCGCGGCTCCCCGTACGCCGGACGGCCGGCCGGTCCACGTCGGGGCGATGCCGCCGCCCGACCGGTCGGCTCCTGAGGTCGCAGGGCACAAGTACGGACCGCTCTTCGTCGGTGCGAGCATGAGCGAGAGTCCGTCCCCCCTCGAACGCGCGGCCGCCCACAATCTGGTCTCGAAGTATCTGCGCGTCCAACCCGACGAGAACGTGATCGTCGAAGCCTGGACCCACACGCTCTCGATGTCGTCGGCGATGGTGGACGAGGTGCGCCGAGCCGGAGGGCGGGCGTTCCTCGCGTACGAGGACGACGACGCCTGGTGGCGCGCGGTCGAGCGCAAGCAGGCGAAACCGCTCGGCCGCTTGTCGGACCCCGAGTGGGCCGCGATCGCGGCGGCGGACGTCTACGTCCAGTTCTGGGGTCCGTCGGACTCGGCCCGACTGGAGAAGCTGGGCGAGGAGAAGATGTTCGAGTGGGGGGACGCCTGGTTCGACCGATGGTACAAGCTCGCCCGTTCCACGGGCCTCCGAGGCGGGCGGATGGCGCTGGGGTGGGTGACGGACACCCGGGTCCGACAGTGGGGCGTCAGCAAGTCGCGCTGGCGGAGATCCCTGCTCGAAGCGTGCCTGGGCGATCCCGAGGAGATTCGCCGGAGCGGCCAGCGGCTCGCCCGTGCCCTCCGCGGGACCAAGAAGGTCCGCATCACCCACCCCAACGGTACGGACCTCGAGGTGGGGGCCGCCCGCGTCCCGGCCCGGGTGTACGAGGGGTACCCTCACCCCAAGGACCGCGCGTACAACGAATTCGACATGCTGGGGAACCTGCCCGACGGCTGGCTCCGGTGCGCCTTGGACGCCCAGACCGCCGAAGGAACGATCGTCGCGAACCGTCGGAGCTACGACGAGGTCTGGTTCCCGTGGACCGTCTACACGGGCGGGGTGTTCGAGTTCTCCGCCGGGCAGTTGACCTCGTTCTCCTTTGAGGGCGGCGAAGCCGAGTTCCGGCAAAAGTACGGTCGCGGTTCGCCCGGAAGAGACCGAACGGGGTCGCTGGCGATCGGACTGAACCCACGGCTCCGGAATGTTCCGTATCTGGAGGACCGGGAGCTCGGCGCCGTCCAGGTCGCGGTCGGCCGGAATACCTACCTCGGCGGAACCAACCCCTCGGACTTCAACGGCTCCCTCTGCCTGGCCGGGTCGGAGATCTCCCTCGACGGCACGCCGGTCGTTCGGGCGGGGAAGCTGTTGTAACCCCTCCGGAACGCGGGTCTCCCCTCGGGCCCCGCATCGGCTCTCGAGCGTCCGACGGCCGAGTGGCCCGGTGTCGAAAGGGCCCGGCGGAGGGAGTCCGACCGGGGCGAGCGAGCGCGCCCCTGGTCCGCGCGAGACCCGAACGGCGGGAACGGGGGTCCCGGTCGAACTCAAGAGGCCCGGGGGTTCCGGCGCCGTGGAGCCCCCCTCATGGACCCGGCGACCGAGGCCCGCCACCCCGAGCCGACGGTGCGCGAGGTGGGATGGACCGACTTCGAGGGTCTCTTCGCCCTCCGGTTGAACCGGTACGACGAGATCGCCCGGGACCCCGACTACGGGATGGTCTCCTACCCGGATCGCCCGACGTCCGGGGAGTTCGCGACGTGGTTCGGGGAGCTCCAATCGGCGGTGATCGGCGGCACGGCGGTTTGCTCCGTCGCGATCCGGGAGGGTCAGCTGGTCGGGATGTGCAGCGTCCGACGTGAGGGACGGGCGGTGGAGACCGCTCACGTGGGGGTTCTCGGAATCGAAGTGCTCCGTGCGGCCCGGGGGACCGGAGTCGGTCGACCGTTGCTCGCCCACGCCCTCGCGGCGGTCCCCGGGCGGTTTGAGGAAGTGCATCTGTCCGTCCTCCCCGTCAACGAACGGGCCCGTCGCCTCTACGAGTCGGCCGGGTTCGAAACGTTCGGAGTCGCTCCGCGCGCCTTCCAGCGGGGCGGGCGGTACCACGACTTCATCCTGATGCGGAGGCGGTTCCCCCCGGTCCCCCCGAAGTAAAGGGGCCGCCCGGCGAAGCCAGCCGAAGGGGACGAGGTTCACCGAGCCCGTTCTCGTTCGACGAGTTCGTCCCGCTCGCCCGTGCCCCGTTCGAGACCGGCCGAGTCGCGAGACTCGAGCGGGAGGTAAGAATCCTCCGAGGTCGCGGAGCCCGGAGGCTGGGCCCGGTGGATCGGGACCCGCCGACGGATCGGCCCCAGCGGCGGAGATTCTCAAGAACGTCCGGCCCGACGGAGGACACGGAGGGCGGCCAGGGTCGCCCATCGACTCGGTTCTCCGGGGTATTCGAGCAGTACCGGATAGAGCGGCGGTGGGTGGTGGTAAGGGTCCGTCTCCTCGAGATCCGGCTGGACGGAATCGAGCCTCCACCAACCGTCCTTCCCACGCTTCCGCTCGAGCAGCCGGAGGGCCGGCCGGAGCCGCCGATCCGAACCGTACCCTAGGGCGGTGAGGAAGTCTAGCCCAACCAAAACGTCGTAGTAGTAGTGGGTCGGATAATGCAGTCGCCACCACGGTTCGTAGGTCGATCCATCGGTCTCGTGCAGGAGTCCTCGCTCCAGGTAGAATTCCGCTCCGCGTTCAATCGCACGAACCACCGCGGCAGATCGGGACTCCGGGGGGATGGCCGCGAAGGCGGCCATCGCCTCCCACGCGGCCAGCGTACCCGTTCGGGATCTCCAGCAATGCCAGCCACCGTCGGATTTCTGGGCCGACACCAACCAGTCGATCGCCCGCCGAATGCGCGGGTCGTCGCCGTACCCGAAGCGGACCATCATACGGACCCCGTTCCCCGTGATGCACGTCTCGGCCCCGGCCTGCCCCCACACGCCCTCGTCGGGGTCGGACCATCGGTCGAGGAGGGCGGTCGCCGCTCGCCGGATTCGAGGGTCGCTTCGGGTCATCCCGAGGTCGGAAAGCACGAGGAGGAGGAAGTTCGTCGAGGTGTACTTGGGGAGATACAGATTGTTCGGCTCCTCTCGATAGGTCGCCCACGTGCCGGCAGGTTCCTGGAGGCTGAGGATCTCCCCGGCCCACCCCTTCCGACCGATCTCCGCCCGCGCGGCCCGGACCGGAGAGTCGCCCTCTCGCCGGTCGCACAGATCTCTCAGGGCGAAGTACCGCACCGATGGGTCGGTCCGATGGAGCAGGAACCGGCGGTCGTGGGCGGTCAGCACGAGGACACGTACACGCCCCCCTACTTGGGGTCGCCCCAACCGCCGAGGTCCCCTGAGCCGAGACCCTCGGGAGAGACCCGACCCACCGACGCAGCCTCCCGCGCGCCGGCGCCGCGGGTCCGACCGTCGGCGATCCCATTCGAACTCGGGAAGCACCCGGCGCCGAGCGGGCGAGCGGGGTCGGACCCGAAGAACCACCTCCCCCGGGCATCGGGAGCGCGTGGATCCCGGGTCCCCGGAAAGTACGGAGGCCCGCTCTCTATCTAGGCGGCGGAGAATTCGGGGTCATGCTCGACCACGTCAGCGCGCTCGTCCTCTCGGTCCGAGACGTCCCGAAGTGTGCGGCCTTCTACCGCGACGTGGTCGGATTCCACCACGACGGGGGAGACGAACACGAGGCCTACCTCACCATCGGCGGACCCGGCGGGATGGCCCTCGCGCTGCTCTCGGTACGCGCGCTCGACCAGCTCGTTCCCGGGGGTCGGTTCCGACCGGCGGACTCGTCGGTTCGAAGTACGTTCTTTGCCATCTTCGTCGGCGATGCGGCCCATGAGTGTGCGCGTCTGCGGGACCGGGGCGCTCGATTCGTGAGCGAACTGGTCACGCGTCCCGACGGCTGGCAGGCCGCGTTCTTCGAGGATCCCGAGGGCAACGTCTGGGAAGTCGCCCAAAAGCCGAACGTCTGGCCCCCCGCGCCGGCGACGACCTCGTAACAGACGGATTTTCCCATCGAACCGGCGCCCGGATCCGCTGGCCGGGTTCGCGTCGCGCGCGATTGACGCCCGCCGGCGGGACTCGCGACCCAGGCCGCATCGTTCCCGGGGGGACCGATCCTCCGGTGAAACCCTTCGACCGGATCGGGACGCGGTGGTCCCCGTGGTTCCGATCGTGAGCTGCCGACGACCCTCGGATTCGGCACGCGCCCCATCGATACGTCTCCCGTCCGGTGGTTGAACGAGAGGGGGCAAGGCATCTCCCGACCCTGCCATCCATATCCGGGGGCCGTCGCGGGCTCACGAGCGGAGCCCCATGTGACCTTCGGTACGCGGCGTGTCCGAAATCTCGCGGACGCCAGTACGTCCTCGGCAGTCCGAACGCCGCTCCGAGTCGAGAGCGGGCTGCCCGAGTCTACCGGCGCGAACCCGTGGCGAATCAACCGCCGAGAGCTTCGTCCCGTTCGCTGGCCTCGGGAGCATCGCCGACGGTCTTGACGGAGCAGCAAGCCTATGGTCACCCGGCGTTTCGTGGGTCGAACCGAGAAAGATATGCGTTCCTCGCGACGCTCCGCCGAGCCTCGGGCTCCGGCGGCGTACTTTTCCAGCATCGCCGTCATGGTCTCCGATCGCGAGCAGTCTCTGGAATGGTACACGCGCCGTCTGGGGATGGACGTGGTGGAGGTCGACCCGACCGATCCTCACTGGGTCGTCGTCGGTCGGAAGGGCCGTCCCGGGGGCCTCCATCTTTGCCAAGCCGGAGATTATCCGGATCTGGTCCTCGAAGCCGGGAACTCGGGCATCGATTTGCGAGTCGACTCGGATCTCCGGGGTGCGTGTGCGGCGTGGAAACGTCGAGGGATTTCTTTCCGAATTCCCCCGACCCGAC
>JASHVP010000144.1 GCA_030044475.1 Thermoplasmata archaeon
ATCGAGATCACGCCGACGATCAGGGCGAACGCGCGGTACCAAGTCGGGAGCAAGGTCGCGGTGGCTACCATGGTGTCTCGACCCCCCAGCGCGCGGGTCGCTATGAAGAGTGCACCGGATCCCGGGTCGACGGCGCACGGGACCGGACCGGGCGATGACTCCTCGGACGCGGAGCCTCCGGGCGATGGCGGTCGTCCTAGGGGTCGGGGGTCGTCGCGGGAGCGGGTTCGACGGGTCGGGAGGGCACCTCCCCCCGGGAGCCTCAAGACCCCCGACGATTCCCGGTCCGTCCGAGATGCGGCGATGCGACTGGGCGTCCTTGGACGACCCCGTGATGCGGGCGTACCATGACGACGAATGGGGGGTCCCGGTCCACGACGATCCCCGCCACTTCGAATTCCTCGTCCTCGAAGGCGCGCAGGCGGGGCTGAGCTGGTCGACGATCCTGCACAAACGAGCGGCGTACCGGTCGGCGTTCCGTCGTTTCCGGCCGGCGGCCGTCGCCCGGTTCGGGGCGGTCGACGTCCGCCGCCTCCTGGCGGACCCGGGGATCGTCCGGAACCGCGCCAAGATCGACTCCGCCATCCGGAACGCGCGGGCGTTCCTCCGCGTGCAGGAGGAGTTCGGGAGCTTCGACGCCTACGCGTGGGAGTTCGTCGACGGGCGGCCGATCCAGAACCGACGCTCGCCGACGTCCGGCCTGCCGGCGACGTCCCCCGAGTCCGACCGGTGGAGCGCCGACCTGAAGTCGCGCGGGTTCTCGTTCGTCGGCTCCACGATCGTCTACGCCCACATGCAGGCCGTCGGCCTGGTGAACGATCACCTGACGTCCTGCTTCCGCTACCGTCCGGTCGGTCGTCTCGGGGAGCGCCGACGACCGGGGCGGAGCTAGGCGAAGGGCCGGTGTCCCGTCCGTTCGCGGTCCGCATCCGACGCGCCGCCGATCGGGACGTCGCCCCGATCCTCGCGTGCCTCCAGGCGGCGTTCGCGCCGTACCGTCGGCGTTACACCCCCCGCGCGTACGCTGCGACGGTGCTGACCGAGCGCACGCTCCGGCGGCGGCTCCGAACGATGGAGGTCTGGGTGGCGTCCGACCGGGCCGGCGCGCTCGTCGGTACGGTCGCCATGAAGCGCCCCGCGCCGGAGCGCGCCCATCTTCGGGGGATGGCCGTGCTGCCTCGCTCGCAGGGGCGCGGGGTGGCCGGCGCCCTGCTCGCGCGCGCGCTCCGATCGGCGCGCCAGACCGGCCACCGCACGGTGACCCTGGAGACGACCGAGCCGCTGCGCCGGGCCACCCGATTCTACACGGCGCACGGCTTCCGAGCGACCGGCCGCAGGCGGCGCTGGGGCGGGATGACCTTGATCGAACTGGCCGAGACGCTCGATCCGTCCCGCTCGATCCCCGGCTCGGTGCGGACGGCGGGACCGATCCGACGCCGGCGACGTCCCGCTACCGGGCGGGCTCGTAGTCCAGCCAGTCGACGAACGGCGGCGCGACGTCGATCTGCCAGAGCAGCGCGACGAACTCCCCCAGATGCGCGATCTCATCGATCGCGGCGTGCCGGACGATCTGGTCGAACGGGCGGGTGAGCGACTCCCCCGCCTCGAACGTGACGGAGCGGGCCAGGTCGGCCTCGGAGAGGGCCGCGAGGCGCGTGCGGGTCAACGCGGCGACCCGCGCGTTGTCGGCCGCGACCGCGTCGAAGTCGGCGTAGTCGCCCGGCTTGCGGTCGGGCGTGCTCGCCAGGGACCCGCCGTTCCGCGCGATCTGCCACCACCCTTCCTCGTCGTCGAGCATGTGGAGGAAGATCGCCAGCATCGACCCCCAGCTGGCGTCCCGGTCCTCCGTGAAGCGGTCCCAGCCGATCGACCGGAACGTCTCGAGGAACCGCCGTCGGCTCTCGATCAAGTACTCGTAGATCTGCCGAACCCCGTCCGGATCGGTCATGCGCGGGGGCGAGGCCACGGCCGCGGAAGAGCGGCTCGCCTTCCGCTCGCGCCCCGGGGGGGCCGCTTCGGACCGGTTCGTCCCGTCCGTCCGGCAGGGATGATTAGGCGGGACGTCTCCGGTCCGCCATGCAACTCCGCACCCTGGGACGGTCCGGCGTCCTCGTGAGCGAACTGTGCCTCGGAACGATGACGTTCGGGTGGACGGCGGACGAGTCGACCAGCCACGCCCTCCTCGACCGGTACGTCGAGGCCGGAGGGAATTTCCTCGACACCGCGGACGTCTACTCGGACGGCAAGTCGGAGGAGATCATCGGCCGATGGCTCGCCGGGCGGAACCGTGACGACGTCGTCCTGGCCACGAAGGCGCGCTTCCGCACCGGCGAGGGCGCGAACCAGGTCGGTCTCTCGCGGAAGCACCTCCGCGCCGCGGTTCGCGACAGCCTGCGTCGGCTCCGCACCGACCACGTCGACCTGCTCCAGCTGCACGCCTGGGACCCGCTGACGGCCCTCGACGAGACGTTCGGGACGCTCCACCGGCTCGTCGAGGACGGCCTCGTGCGGTCGGTTGGGGTGAGCAACTTCCGGGCCTGGCAGTTCGAACGCGCGCTGCAGCTATGCCGCGCGAGAGGCTGGAACGAGCCGGTGAGCCTGCAGCCCCAGTACAGCCTCTACGCCCGGGCGACGGAGTTCGAGCTCCTGCCGATGTGCCGGGCGGAGCAGGTCGCGGTCCTCCCCTGGAGCCCGCTCGCGGGCGGCTTCCTGACCGGAAAGTACCGCGAGGGGGTGCGCTCTCCCCCGCCGGGCACGCGCATCGCGGAGGCGCAGAACGTCGAGCTGTTCGCCCGCCGGTTCGACAACGAGCGATCCGCCCGGATCGTCGAAGCGCTCGGCGCGGTGGCCCGCGAGACCGGCAAGACCCCCCCGCAGGTCGCGCTGAACTGGGTGCTGACGCGGCCGGGCGTCACCGCTCCGATCGTCGGGGCCCGGACGGTCGGCCAGCTCGTCGAGAACCTCGGGGCGACGGGCTGGACGCTGACGGACGAGCAGGCGACCCGGCTCACCGAAGCGGGCGAGCTCGGGGTCACCTATCCGTACGACGCGCGGGCGGAGGAACAGCAGACGTCAGATCGAAGGCTCCCATGACGCCGGCGCCGGGTCTCGGGGAGTCCCCGACCGCTCGGCCGTGCCCGACTTGGGAGACCCCCCGCCGATGAGTTGGCGCGAGGAGCTGGCCCTGCGGGGTCGCCCCCTTGAGATCGTCGATCCCCCGAACGACCTCCCGCGGGCCCCGGCCCCGCCGGGGGAGGGGGACCCCGCGCCCCGGGTCTTCGCGCTCGACCGGGCGTCCCTCGACCGGAAGCTCGCCCGGCGTGTCGCGTCCGCGTCCGCCGACCGGATCGCCTGGGTCGCCGACCCGACGGCCGGTCCGCTCGGAACGGAACCCCCGCGGGACTCGCTCGCCGGCGTGCTCCCACCGCCCGGGCTCCGCCCCGGGACCCCGGTCGCGATCGACACGACCGGGAGCGCGCTCCGAGTCCGACCGGCTCCGGACCGGTGAGTCCCCCGACCTCCTCGGAGGGCCGGGGGAGGAACGCGGAGAGCTCATCCGAGCGGGTGCTGGTCGTCCCGCCCCATGGACCCGACGTCGTGGACGATCACCGTGGTCGGGTCCGTGTCGGCGGTGCTCACGACCGCCGCGTTCGTCCCGCAGGTGGTCCGGGTCTGGCGACTGCGGGACGCCCGCGACATCTCGTTCTCCACGTTCGCGATCTTCTCGGTCGGGCTCGTCGGCTGGGTCGTGTACGGCGTCCTGGTCGTCTCGGTGCCGATCGTCGCCGCGAACGCCGTGACGCTCGGGCTGGCGCTCGCGATCCTGGCGCTCAAGATCCGGTTCGACCGGCAGGCGACGGCCACGACGCACTAGACGACGGCGGCGCGGTTCAGCCGACCTTGGACACGATCTCGACCAGGTTCCCGTCGGGGTCCCGCAGCAGGGCGTTGCGGTTGCCGTTACCGGTGTCGTGCGGCGGTTGCACGACCGGCACCCCGGCCGTCCGCAGACGCTCGAACTCCCGGTCGACGTGGTCGGCCCAGACAACGACCACCATCGCCGGCACCCCCGGCGTCGCGTCGACGCCGTGGGCGCGCTTCGCCGCCTCGACGGTCCCGAGCCCCAGGCAGAAGCCGCCCACCCGGAACTCGACGTGGGTCGGGACGCCGGTCTTCGGGGTCCGGAACGTCTCCCGGAAGCCGAGCAGGTCGCGATAGAACCGGATGCCCGCTTCGATGTCGCGGGTGTAGAGGTTCACGAGAGCGTCCTCGAACATGCCCGGCCGAAGGTCCGCGAGGTCGTAACCTCGTCGGGCGAGGGCCCGGGCGGTCGCCCGGCCGTCAGTACTCGCCCGCGAGCCGCTGCGTGGCGGTGAAGTTGATGAACGGGCCCGAGAGGAGGTTCGAGTTGCTCATCATCGCGAGCGCCCCGGCGTCCGTCCGGATGACCACCTCGACCAGACCGACGCTCACGACCGTTCCCTTGACCCCGCTGAACTGGATCGAATCGCCCACGTGGAGGAACCGGCCGCGGATCAGGATGAATCCGGAGAGGATGTTCTGCAGCGTCGTCTGCAGCGCGAGGGTGACCGCGATCCCCGCGACGGCGGAGACCGTGAGCGCCGAGAGGAAGCTGAACGTCCCGAGGATTGACGCCGTCGCGCCGACGACGATCGCGACCCAACCGATCGTGAGGACGACCCGGATGGTCCGGACGACGAACGGCGAGCTTCCGTGTCGCTTCGCCGCGTCGCCCGCCCACCGGGTCAGGAAGATCCCGGCGATCGCCGGAACCGCGATGAACAGGATCCCGCGCAGGACCAGCGACTCGGTCGAGACCATGGCTCCCCGGGACCGGGGACCCGTAGCATGTTCGAATAAATCCCCCACTCCTGGAGCCGCCCCCGGGCTCCCGGCCGTTCGGCCGCCGAGACGGGCGCCCGGGTGGCGATCGCCGCGTCGGGTCGCCGGTGAGGGCCCCCGCGCCACGGCGACGACGGGACCCGGGATCTCCGAGGCGCCGAGCGCGTCGCTCCGCCGACCCCCGGAGTTTCTCTAGTTCATAACGAGTCGACCGCTGGGCGTGCCTCGATGAGCGTCCGCGACCCGGACGACCACCGGCTCGACCACGTGGTCGTGCTGATGTTCGAGAACCACTCGTTCGACAGCCTGCTCGGCTACCTCTACGGTCCGAACGAGGTCCC